>VFLF01000071.1 GCA_009885185.1 Nitrosomonadales bacterium
CCCATGAACTTGTCGATGGTACCGCCGTGACTGATCGCAACTTCACTCATCTTGATCAGATAGCGGTTAAGCATGTCGAGCAACACGGGCGCGGGATGCGACTCGGAAATGGAGGTAAACCCGCGCAGATCGGTCAGCAGCACTGTCACCTCGCGCGCCGAAAACTTGTCCTTGCTCGCCAACCCGACGGAATTTCTGACCGCGTCGTTCAGCAATAACTCCAAACGCTCGCGTCCCAGGTGATCAAGCGGCGCGCCGGTTTCGCGCTCAATCAGCGATTGGATATTCTCCAGCATGGCGGAGACGGTGGGCGTTTTCATTGGAGTAACAGGCGATTCAATCAGTCACGCAATAGACATACAGCAACGCTCTCGGGGCAGCCCGGGAGCAGGTTCGTAAAACAAACACCGAACACTATTTCCGCTGCGATTTCTAATATACCCGCGTTCTTTGCTTGTCACAATCAGTACACAAATACCATTACACAAATACTTCGTGGCTCATACGCCCGCAAGAAAGGCGCCAATGCGCCGAACGCCTTCGCACAGGCGCTCCACCGGGCGCGTATAGGCGAAGCGCACATGCTCCGCCACCCGATGCTGGCCGAAATCGATGCCCGGCGTAATCGCCACGCCGGCCTGCTCGAGCAGGTCCAGCGCGAATGCATGACTGTCGCGCGTCAGGCTGCCGCAGCCCGCGTAGATGTAAAACGCGCCCTGCGGCACATGCGGAATATCAAAGCCGAGGCCGCGCAGCGCCGGTACCAAAAAATCGCGCCGCTTGCGGAATTCCTCGCGGCGCGCATCGCATATCGCTAGCGTTTCCGGCTGCAGCGCCGCGAGCGCCGCCATCTGGGCCGGTGTAGACGCCGACAACACGATGTTTTGCGCGAGTTTATCGAGATCGCTCACGTACGCCGCCGGCGCCACCATCCAGCCCAGGCGCCAGCCCGTCATGTTGAAATATTTCGAAAAGCTGTTGATGACAAACACGTTGTCCGCGGCGCCAGGCACGCCAAGGGCAGTGGCCGCCGATTCCCCGTACACCAGCCCGTGATAAATCTCGTCAACGATGAGCGCGCCGTTGCGCCGCTGCGTGTAGGCCGCCATCGCCGCCAGATGCTCGCGCGGGATCAGCGTGCCCGTGGGATTGGACGGCGTGGCTACCAGCGCCGCGACCGTGCGCGCGCCCCAGTGATGCTCGATCAGCTCCGGCGTCAATTGATAAAGGCTGTCGGGGCCGACGGGTACGCCGACGGCTTCGCCCTCCATCATGCGTACAAAATGGCGATTCGCCGGATAGCCCGGATCGGCCATCAGCACCTGATCGCCGGGATTGATCAGCGCCGCTATCGCCAGCAGCAAAGCCCCGGATGATCCCGAGGTGACGACTACGCGGTCGGGAGACACCTCGATGCCGTAGCGGGTTTGGTAAAACCCTGCAATCGCCTCGCGCAGCGCCGGTAAACCCAGCGCGGGCGTATAGAAAATCTCGCCCGTATCCAGCGCGCGCATGCCCGCCTCGCACACCGGGCGTGGCGTGGAGAAATCCGGCTCGCCGATTTCCATATGCACGATGTCGCGCCCTTGCGCTTCCAGCGCCCGCGCCCGCGCCAGCAACGCCATCACCTGAAACGGCTCAATGCCACTCATGCGCGCGGCCAGTGGAAAGCTGCCGTGCTTCAATCCGGCCTCGTCAGAAAATCTCATGGGCATGGCAATCTCCCAGCGGCGGATGCCCAGGCGCGGTCGGGTCGACTGACAAATTGGGACGTGTCATGCGCATTCGAAGGCAAGGACGTTCGATACAGTCTAATAGACGACAAAAGCGGCCAGCGCCGGACCTTCGATTCTTACGCGTCGCCGGCTGTGCAATGAACAGGTTCATGCTAACATTATTCTCGCATGGGCTTGCAAGCACCCGCGTGCCGCACCGACTAACCTTAGGGAGCAGCCATGAATCCGTTTGACAAAATTGATGATCCTCGCCGCCGCCTGCTGATCGAGGCGCTGACTGCCGGTTTTTTCGCGTGGGGAATTCCCGTAGGTGCGAATGCCCAGAACGTTTTTGGCAGCCGCCCGACAAAGCTCCCGCCCGGACAGTCCATTTACCGGCTGGTTGGTACGGTTACCGTTAACGACACGCCCGCGACGCTGCAAACGGTCATTCGCATCGGTGACACGGTCGAGACCGGAAAAGGCAGCGAGATCTGTTTTGTCGTCGGCGACCAATCCATGCTGCTGCGCGCCGAAACCCGCTGCATCATTGAGGGTGAGAAAAAGCAGGCCGCGTCGGTGCTGGTATCCACCCTGCGCCTGGTCACAGGGAAGTGCTTGTCGGTATCGCGCAATTCACAAATGCAGGTGGTGACCACGGCCGCCACTATCGGCATTCGCGGCACGGGCTGGTACGCGGAGTCCGATCCGGAGCAAACCTATTTCTGCACCTGCTACGGCCGCACTGAGGTTGCGTCGAACAGCGACCCGCAAAGCACGGAAACCATCGTCGCCAAGCACCATGACCGTCCGATTTACATTCTGGCCAAGTCAGCGACCGGTCAGGCAATCCGTAACGCTCCGTTCATCAACCATACCGATCAGGAGTTGTCGCTGATTGAGACGCTGGTCGGCAGAACGCCGCCGTTCATTTTCCCGAAAGACGACTACAAGGGTCCGCGCCGCGAGTACTGATCCCGAGCGTTGAACTAGGGATCAGAACCGCATCAGGTAGGCAATCGAGTACTGATTGGCGCTATAGGTGGCACTGCCGCCATAGGTAGCTCCGACGCCGCCATACAGCGTGCTATTGACCTGGCCGGTCGGCGTAGAGCGCGCATAGCGCCAGGAAAAGTCGATCGAATCCCGTGGACCCAGCGGATAGTTATAACCCAGGGTCCAGATCGTCGTCCGCGCTTCGTAACGATACGCCGACCACGCGGCAGTACCGTAGACATCGTCCGTCGTCGAGACTTTTGCCTGTGCGTTATAGTAGAGCGACGTCGGCGCCGAGGTTACCGTGTCGCCGCGCCGGTATTCCCCGCCTAGATACAATGACCCGCTTTGGCCGAGGTCGTAATCGAGATTGAACCGCACCGAATAGTCGCGTCCGTCGAACACGGTGTTGTTCCGCGCTTCACGGTAGTTACGCACCAGCGCGCCGAAAATGTCGATACGGTCGGTCAGCGCCTGCCGCGCATTGATGCCGAGACTATAGCGACGGCCACTGCGCAAGCTGGAGTTGTACTCATCGATGGACGCGCGCCCAAACAACCCAAACGTCACGGCGTCGAATTCCCCCGATGTGCGATACTGCCATTCTCCCTGAACGCCGCCGGAGAACCGGTCGAGTCCGGAGTAGGTCTGGAGTTTGTCGCCGCTCAGGAATCCGGAAGCCACCACGCGCGCGTGATCCGTTAGCGGGAAAGTCATGCCCGTGCCGACATTGATACTGTAGATGCGATCCGAGAGTTTTTCGGACGCATCGCGTGCACGGTTAAGATTATCGTCCCACATCATGCCTGCTTCGACGCGCAGCGGATCGCTGAATAACTTGGACGCCACCAATCCCGTTGGCAGGCCTTTGCCATCGAGTTCCTTCGAAATCCAGAAACGCAGCGAGTGACTATGATCGGGGCCGAAGGAACGCAGCGTCTGATAGTCGAAACCAAGTTTCAAACCGTCGCGCAGGATGAAATCGCTGCCGAATCCGAGCAGCACTGAATTGCGATTGCCGGTAAGCCCCGGCACCCCATAAAGCGGGCCGGCAAGCTGGTCGGCATACGAAAGCGTTGCCGCGCGATCGCCTTCGATCCCGTGCGTGAATTCGACCCGAAGTCGCGGCACAGCCCATCCAAAATTGGTCTGATGCGCGGTTTCGGCACGCAGTCCCAGCGAAAGATTCGTCGAACGCAGCGTTTGATCATGATAGGTCAGCGCGTTTAATCCGGCGCCAATTTCCGTTGCGCGCTTGAGCCTGTCTATGTCGAAATCGATCCGGCCATACGGCGAGAGCAGCAATCCATCCGCACGATGCTCGTAACCTGCAGCTATCGAACCAAACCACTGGTCACCTTTGCGTTTGGCGCGCGCGTAATCGGCCGCGGCTGCCACAAAACGCTGCGAATCGTAATTTAGAGATCCATAACCCAGCATGCCGTCGACAAATACGTTGCGCGCCGGCTGATAACTACCATAAAACGCAATCGACGCACCGTGCGCCTTATTACTGGAACCGTCGATGCCGATTTGCGTTTTGTCGCGCGCATAGCCCACGCCCACACCCATCGCCAAGGTGTCGCTGAAACGATGGTCCATGCCTACCGTGAGGCCGTCCGTGGTGAATCGCAGTCCGTTGCTGTCGCCCGTTTGATCGCGCGTGCCGAAGTTGAGGCTGCCACCCAGCCACACGCCGGTGCCCGCCGGCGCGATCCCATCGGCGCGTCCGCTCGCCGACAGATTGAGCGATCCGGTGTTCGCAGCACCCGCCAGTGAAGTGATGAATGACGCAGGCAACAATGGCGAAACAGCAGATGCATCGCGACGCGTACCGAATTCCGGGGTGCCGCGGGCAAGCAATCCCAGCCCTTGGCTACCGCCGACATCGGCCACGCCTGCGCGGATGCGCGGTGCCCATCCGGCGACTGCAAACGGATCGCGGGCCGCGAAGCCGTTGGCGGGGCTGATCGTTTCACTAAGGCCTGCCCCCGTGCCAGCAGTAGCGATAGTGCTGCCGCTGGATGATCCCAGATGCAGGGATTCCATGCGCCGCTGCAGGTTGGAAATCTGCGACCTCGCAAATCGCTTGGCGGTGTCGGCCTGAGAACGCAATAAGCCCCGCACCACCGGATTCAATGACGGATCGGGACGACCACTTACACTGACCGTTACCGCCGCGGCGGTTGACGACCCCGCGCCGTTGAATGCAGCATAGGTAAACGCATCCGCCCCGAAATAATCCCGCGCCGGCGTGTAGGTCACCACCGTGCCGTTAACCGTCACCGTCCCATGCGCCGGGGCCGACACCACGGCCACGCCGGTGGCACCGCCGCTGGTGAAGGGTAAGAAGTCGAGGGTCGTCGCGGTGTTGACCGGAACCGTCATCGCTGCCGCGCCTGCGGTAGGCCCGCCAACGGATGCAATTCCGGTGCCGGCGAGCGTTACCGTGCGGCCGGTGATACAACCTACACAAGGTGGATTCAGCGGAACGTTCACTGTAGCCGTCTTTGCGCCCCCGGTCACTGGCCGGAATGCCACGGTGATGGTGCATAGTGTTCCGCCGCCTGCCGCAGCATCGTGCGTGGGCCCGTTGGCGGGCGAACACGTGCCGCCGGTAATCAGGAAATCCGCGGCATTCGGCCCGCTGATGGTGATGTTACCGAGCATCGCCATGGCACCCACAGGGCCGGTCACCGCGGCAACAAAGATGGTTTGCGAGGCGCTGGTAGTCGCTGCTGCCTGATTGGCAAAAGTCAACGTCGGCGTGTCCGGGGCGCCGCCGCCATGGTGAGCGATACGTGCGTTGGCGGCGGTGGCTCCTACCGCAATACACTGGACGCTTCCGCCGCACTCTGCATAAGCAGCAGAAGCGCAAAAAAACCCAGCAGTAATCAGCAGCGTACGGCAGAGCAGTTGACTAAGCGATATTATTTGCCGCATGGATACCCCCCCCCCTCCAGCATCATCACCAAGAGCCGACGTAACGATGTTATCACAATCGTCAGGCGATTACCTGCATTGGAAACACGTCAGGCCTTGCACCGTCTAGGCAATTTTGCACTAACATGCGTTTTCGCGATCCGCCGGAACTCATGATGAAATCTTGGCTGTACTGGCTGGCCCTCATGCTAATGTCGTATCACGGCGCCAGTGTCGCGCATCCCGAAGAAGGCGATCCCACCCAGAACGTCAGGCTCCTGCGACCGCTCGCGGAAAAGGGCAACCCGCTTGCTCAGTACAATTTGGCCGTGCTGTATGCCAATGGATCGGGCGTGCGGCGGGATTACCAAGAAGCCGCCAAGTGGTATCGGCTTTCGGCGGCTCAGGGAACCAAGTTGGCCCAATACCAACTGGGTGTCTTCTACGCCGACGGAAAGGGCGTCAAACAGCATTTTGTTCGCGCCTATATGTGGTACACGTTGGCCGCCGCGAAGGGCCATGTTGAAGCAAAAAAACGACGCGACGGACTGATCAAACGCATGAAGCCCGCGATGATCGCCGAGGCTGAAAAGCTGGCCGACGATTGCGAAAAACGAAACTACTCAGGTTGTGAATAGATTTAGAGCGCCCGGGCGAGACGCCGCGCCCCGGGCCGCTCAACGCCATCCGGCTACGCTAGGCGACGCCGTTCTTCTTGAACCACGCAAGGCAGCGCTCCCAACCATCCCCAGCTTCTTTCTGGCGATAGCTCGGACGGTAGTCGGCGTGGAATGCGTGCGGCGTGTCGGGATAGAGGTGAATCATCGACGGTTTATCCGCCTTCTTGAGCGCGGCATTCATCTGCTCCACCGTGTTGTTCGGTATACCGGCGTCGGCGCCACCATACAGACCCAGCACCGGCGGTCTGATGTTGGACACCACGTCGATCGGATTCGTCGGATTCATGGCGTTCTTCTCGCCCACCAGACGGCCATACCACGCCACGCCTGCTTTCACGTAGTCGTTGTGCGCGGCATACAGCCAGGTAATGCGTCCGCCCCAGCAAAAGCCGGTGATGCCCAGTTTGTAGCGACTGCCGCCTTTCAGTTCCGCCCAACGCACGGCCGCATCCAGATCGCGCATCACTTGCTGATCCGGCACCTTGCTGACCACCTTGGCGAAGATTTCCTTGTTATCCTTGAGCTGACTCACGTCGCCTTGACGGTGAAACATTTCCGGCGCGACGGCGAGATATCCAGCCTTGGCGAAGCGGCGGCACACGTCCTTGATGTGCTCGTGCACACCAAAAATCTCCTGCACCACCAGGATGATGGGCAGCGAAGACCAGCGTGCCGGAGTGGACATGCGGCTGGGCATGGCCCAGTACAGCGGCATCCTGCCGCTGTCGGTGGGCATGTCTGCCATGCCGTGATCCAGTTCGGTGGTATCCGTCTGGATCATGGTTTGCGCGCAAATCGGCTGTGCTGCCAGCGCGAAGCCTGACGCGGCCGCCCCTGCCATGAAATCGCGCCGGGACCAGTTTTCCTTGTTGGTCGTGAGTGCCATCAAATCTTTGCGCTGCGTATTGCTTAACATGTACACCTCCCTGGTAAGTAGTGAGCTGATTAAATTAGAACCATGAACTCCATAGGACGTGCCGGATCAAATCGGTGGAGGTATTTTTCTTTGCATTGATTAAGCCTCCGTAATTCACACACTAAGCCAAAGCCGCCCGCTTGGCAAGAATCGCGGTCAATCCCAGCCAGGGCGCTACCGCCTGCGCGAGCGGGACGCCGGG
>VFLF01000789.1 GCA_009885185.1 Nitrosomonadales bacterium
CAGGATTTTGGCGCGACTTTGGTTGACCCACCACCCCGCGAGCGGTAAAATTTGCCCCTTTTTGAGGGCGGTTAGCTCAGCCGGTAGAGCAGCGGACTTTTAATCCGTTGGTCGGGAGTTCAAATCTCCCACCGCCTACCAGTATTATCAAGGGGTTACGTGAAAACGTAGCCCCTTTTCATTTGAGGGATATTAGATTAGTCCCCGAATTAGTCCCCGTATGTACTTGCGCATACCGTTCAACGCGGTGTCGTTATGGTTGACATAACCTGCTGCGTGACTCAACCGGCGAAAAACCGGTGCTGTCCAGTGACGTCCAAAGAAACTCTTTGTAATCTGCTGGATGTGCGAGATGACAGAAATAACCTCTCCCGCATTTGCCGCTTTGACTTTGCGCCAGAAAAAGTTTCAACGAAATATGCTGGTTGGGTTAAGTCTGTTCAACGGGAATTATTTTCGTAAGTTTATCCGCCGCACGACTGTTCGCACTGCGAACGGTGTAGTGACGAAATTTACACCGCCGGCACATTGCTGCCTGCGGCTGACATTCATGAGCGGATCGCGTGACGGCGAGGTGGTACAGCTTGAAACCGCCGGCTCGCCGCCGTGCATTTCGATCGGACGCGTTGCGCCTTGCGAGCTGCTGATAACCGACGATCCCGATCTCTCACGCCGTCACGCTCGAATCTTCTGGAATGGCTCGGCTTGGATGCTGGAAGACTTGGGAAGCAGCAATGGCAGCTTCATCGGCGAGTTTCATACGGCGCGCAGAGTTTCGGCGCCTACCGTGATCAACGACGGCGAAATTTTTCGTGTGGGGCTGACGCGCTTGCGCTTGCCAGGCGTCAAGGACGAACGCGTTACCGCTGCCGCCGCGGCTGCGGACGCGACACGGTACTGACCCGCTGTCCGCTACTTGCTCGCGGACGAGCATGAAGCCGCTATAAACTACGAACAATAGCAAGGGTAGGTAGGTTTCACGTCATGCTCGTGCGGTACAGGCTGGATCAAGTTTGATGGCGCGGGCAACTTTTTCTATTTGGCCTGCCGAATCTTTAGGCAGGAGATACTTGTAATATGTTGTCAAATACGACAACATAGCATTGGAGAGTTTGAATGGCAACAATTACGCGACCTGTTTCCTGGATCAGTGCTGCCCGTAAGGCATTTGACGCTTTTCCTGAAGGCGCGCAGTCGATCTGCTTAGCTGCCTTGACGTTCGCGGCGGAGGGCGGGAAAGCAGATATTGCCAAACCCATGAAGGGCATCGGATCAGGTGTATTTGAAGTGGCTTTACCTCACCGCGGCAATGCGTTTCGGGTGGTTTACGCCGTTCAGCTTGGCGCGGATCTCTGGGTGATCCATGCGTTCCAAAAGAAATCGACCCAGGGTATCAAGACACCGAAACACGAAATTGACCTAGTCAAGGATCGGTTGAAACGATTGAAGGAGATGTTGCGATGAAACGCGAAGTGATTGAAGTGATCCGTGGCAGCGGAAATTTGTATCGAGATTTCGGGAAGGAGAATGCTGATTTGAATCAGTTCAAGGCAATCTTGGCTGCCGAGATTATTAAGGCGCTTGATCGTGATAGCCTTTCGGTGCGCCAAGCGCATGCTCGCACCGGAACTGCCGCGGCGGATTTTTCCCGTATCCGCAATGCTGACCTGAGTCGCTTCACTATCGACCGGCTGGTGTCGATCATTAATAAGTTGGGGTCGCGAGTCGAAGTGTCTATCAAGGTAAAGCGCTCGGCTGTACACCACCAATCGACGATGGCCTAATGTCGCTTTGGAGGCGTCAACTGCTGAAAGCAAGAGCGGATACGCGTCTGTCTGTTGCCATATTGCAAACGCAGCGTTGTTCAGAACCTTCGTATATTCAAGAAGAATCAGGTTTCTAGACTAAGCCGAGCAGTAGGTTAACCGGCGACCTTGGTGATCGTACAAACGGTGAGTTTGGGAATTTTGAGTAGTCGCCGTGTGGACGCCAACCTCATGCGGGGCATTGCTTACGGGCTATAGTCTCTTTCCTTGCAACCTACGGGTGTGTGCAATCAACTGCAAATCATCGAGCACGGGGATTTATTGGTAACGCCAGAGCGATCCCCACCTAAAGCCGCTACAACGCGCTGAGACACGTTCGGCTTCCTCCGGAAGCATTTGGGTGCCAATCCGCCTCAAAAAGCACGTACAGGGCATTCTGGGTTCTGGCGAATCCTCGCCTGCGTCTGAACAAAAATCTAGCGCCTGATAGCGTCGCGGCGTAATCGACCATCCGACCCAAGATTAAGCTGAGAATAATATGATTATCTAGCATCTAACATGCCAAGAATTCGGCTAGTCACTCATGGGGGGGCCGATGGGATGCTTCCGGCGGTAGTAGAGGTATCTTCAAATCAAAGTCGATTCGCAAGGACGGAAATAATTTGTATCTGAAAGCATAATGAACGAATTCGCAGTAAATTAATTTCATAGAAAGTTAACAATGTCTTTACAGTTCCTTGGCTGGCAATGGCCGGCGCAGCTATATCGCCTCGGCCCATCCCTACCAGCAGGCCTTCTTCACTCCAGTCGAATTGGAAGGCTTCGCCGTTCTCGAAGACAAGCGGCACAAAGGCTTTGGGGGCCTTGCCAGCCTGCTCGCGCCAGGCAC
>VFLF01000520.1 GCA_009885185.1 Nitrosomonadales bacterium
AACCATCCCTCGGGCGTGGCCGAACCCAGCCGCGCCGACGAAATACTGACCGCGAGCCTGAAGCGGGCTTTGGCGCTGGTGGATGTGAACGTGCTGGATCATTTTATCGTCGGCGCGGACAGCGCCATGTCGTTTGCTGAACGCGGAATTTTGTAAGTATTTGTTTTTAAACAATATTATATAAACCCGGTAGAGAGCCTCGTGAGCGGGAACGAGGCTAAATCCTTGAGCCAGGGGCCTGTTTTCGTGTAGAATTCGCCCCCTTTGCAGTGTTCTTGCAGCAATCACCGGTTCTCAAGGGTTCACGAGGGTTCAACATGTCACGCGTATGTCAGGTCACCGGCAAGAAGCCGATGGTGGGTAACAACGTCTCCCACGCCAACAACAAAACCAAGCGGCGCTTTTTGCCGAATCTGCACCATCGCCGTTTCTGGGTGGAAACCGAGAACCGCTGGGTGAGCCTGCGCGTGTCACAAGCTGGCCTGCGCACCATCGACAAGAAGGGCATTGATGTCGTGCTCGCCGACCTGCGCGAGCAGGGCGTTGCGGTTTAAGCGTTAGCGTTATTTACGGAGCTGAACATGGCAAGCAAACGAGACAAAATCAAAATGGAATCCTCGGCAGGCACGGGGCACTTCTACACCACGTCGAAGAACAAGCGCACCATGCCGGAGAAGATGGAAATGCTGAAATTCGATCCGGTCGTGCGCAAGCATGTGATCTACAAGGAAGCGAAGATCAAGTGACCGCGCAGCGGTCATCCCGGATTTGATCCGCGATCCAGTGCGTTACCGCCAATAAAAAAGCCCGCTTTCGCGGGCTTTTTTATTGGGCATCATTCGTGGCGACGCTGAGTTCAGGCATAACAACGCAAGCGCTTCGAGAATTCCTGCAGCGGCACGATGCCGCTGTTATCGGCGCGGCGGCACCAGTCTTCCAGTTTATGCACCAACTGCTCCTTGCTGGCGGTGGAGCGTTGCCACACGCCTGCGAGTTCGTCGCGCATGGTGTAGATCGTGGCGAGCACTTTGCTCTGGCTGATGACCTGGGCGCGCTCCGCGAGTTCCTTTTCGGGCAGCGCAGCGGCATCAATATTCAGCCAGCGGCGCAGCCGTGCATTGTCCACGCTGACCGCGCGTGACTTGAGCGCCTGCATTTCGGCGGCGCAGGTGTCGCGCAGCGAGCGCGCATAGCGCGTTACCACGTCGTAACGATGTGTAATCACGGCTTGCAGCGTGTCGGAATCGCATCGCGTCTTGGCGACGTCGAGCTTGAGCTTCGGCGCAACTTTTTTCACGGTGGCAAGACCCATGATCTCGAGGATGCGGATGTACATCCAGCCGATATCGAACTCGTACCAGCGGTTGGACAGCTTCGCCGACGACGCATAGGCGTGGTGATTATTGTGCAACTCCTCGCCGCCGATCAGAATACCCCAAGGCACGACGTTGGCGCTGGTGTCCTCGGACTGGAAATTGCGGTAGCCCCAAAAATGGCCGATGCCGTTGATGACGCCGGCGGCCAGAAACGGTATCCAGACCATTTGCACTGCCCACATGGTTATGCCGATAGGGCCGAATACGATCACATTCAGCACCAGCATCGAGCCGATGCCGTAACGGTCGTGTTTGCCGTAGACGTTGCGTTCCAGCCAGTCATCGGGCGTGCCGTGGCCGTACTGTTCAAGCGTTTCCTTGTTGGCGCCTTCGATGCGGTACAGTTCTGCGCCCTCCATCAATACTCGCTTGATGCCAAAAATCTGCGGGCTGTGCGGATCCTCAACGGTCTCGCACTTGGCGTGATGCTTGCGGTGAATCGCGGTCCATGCCTTGGTGGTCATGCCCGTGGTGAACCACAGCCAGAAACGGAAGAAATGGCTGACAATAGGATGCAGATCCAGCGCGCGATGCGCCGAATGGCGATGCAGATAAATGGTTACTGCCGCAATGGTGATGTGCGTCAAGCCCAGCGTGGCGAGCACATAACCCCACCACGGCAGGTCTAGCAATCCTGGATACCCTGAGAACATAAATCTCCTCGTTGACAGCTTATTGGTACGGCGGAAGTCTACCGAAGAACATGGGGGGGCGATAGTGCTTTTTAGTGACAAACCCTGCGCACAAATGGATCAAATCAAGTTATTGATTTAATGGGGTATTTAGCCATGATCCTGAGTGCGCAAGGCGTCCGGCGGCGCGCTTGTAAAACGTATGTTGCGCTGCGGATAGGGAATTTCAATGCCGTGCGCCTTAAACTCGCGCCAAATGTCGAAATACAGGTCGGAACGCAGGTTGGCCGTGCCGTCCTGCGGATCGAGGATCCACACGCCGAGTTCGACATTGATGCCGCTATCGGCGAACTCGCGGATGAGCATTTTCGGCGGCTTATCCTGCAGCACCCGCGGGTGACGTTGAGCGGCCTCGATCAGTATGCGTCCGACGGCCTCAAGATCGGATTCGTAGGCGACCTGTATTGGCACGCCTACGCGCACGCGCTTGTCGGTGTACGAATGGTTAACCACCGGCGAGGTGATCATGGTTTCATTGGGGATGATGGTTTCGGTGCCATCCATCGCGTGCATCACCACGTAGCGCGCGGTCATCTTGGTGAGCTGGCCGGTGTACTTGTCCACGGTGATCAGATCGCCGATGGACACCGAGCGGTCCATCAAAATAATGAAGCCGCTGATGTAATTGCTGGCGATTTTTTGCAGGCCGAAGCCGATGCCCACGCCGAGCATGCCGCCGAACACGCTCAATACCGTAAGATCGATGCCCACCGCCGGCAGCGCGATGAGTATGGCCGCCAGCAACAGAATCGCCTGCGCGAGCTTGGTGATCATCACGCGCAGGTTCACGTTGACAGAGGCCGCGCCCATCATGCGTGTTTCGATCAGGCGGCCCAGCCACAGCGCGAGTAGCACCGTGACAGTGATCGACAGTACGCCTTGCATCACCAGCAGGAGCGTCACGCGCTGTGCGCCGAAACTCACGCCGATGCCGTCAAGCAGGCCGCGCAGCGCCGGCCACAGCCCGCCGATATACACGACGCAGCCTATCCACACCGTCCACGCGATATAGCGCTCGGAGCTGCGCAGCCAGCCGCCGGGGGCAAAGATGTGCCGCAGCATGTAAATGGTGATACGCACCAGCGCGAGCGCGGTGAGCAACGACACCGCGAGGTCCAGCAGGCTCACCGGCAGCCAGTGTTGCAGGATCACACGCGCCACCAACACCAGCGCCAGCGTGCCGAGCGGAAACGCCATTCGGCGCACACCGCCCATGTGCATCCTGAGGGTCGCCTCGCTGTCCGTGACTGATTGCGCGAGCGCGCCGCGCTCGACGTAACGCTGCACGAACCAGCCCCCCGCGATGCACAGCGCGAGCACGCCGATTTGCCACAACGCATTCACGCCGTGAAGGTCGCTCCAGAGTTGGGGCAGCAGGCTGGGCAATTCGGGGGTATTCAGCATGAATGCCGCGCGATCAGATGGTCGAGGTTTCCAGAATTCGCGATAAACCAAATCCGTTCGCCCTGAGCCCTTCGACTACGCTCAGGACAGGCCTGTCGAAGCACGGGGCGGGATTCTACATCGACCTGTTGGAATTTACCCGTGCGCGGCTTTGCTGCGCCGATTCATTGACAGCGCGGCGGCGGCGTTGGTAGCTGCAAGACCTGATCGTTGCCCATGCGCCACCACGAA
>VFLF01000724.1 GCA_009885185.1 Nitrosomonadales bacterium
ACGCACCAGCACCAGCCGCTTCACTGCATCGCGCTCGAAAGCGTCCACCGCGCACGCTACCGCGAGATACGTTTTGCCGGTGCCCGCCGGGCCGATGCCGAAGGTGATGTCGTGGGTCTGGATTTTTTTTAAGTAATCGACCTGATGCGGCGTGCGGCCCTGCAAATCGCTGCGTCGCGTAATCAGCACCGGCTCGCCGGTGGCACTGTGCGTGCCCGGCGTGTGTGCCGCCTGCACCAAGCCGAGTTGCAGGTCTTCGGGATGCAGTGCGTGGTTGGCCTTGGCGTAAAAAGATTCCAGCACGCGCGCCGCGACGCGCGCTTTTTCCGGCGTGCCGGCAACGGAGAAGTGTTCGCCGCGGCGTGAAATCGCGACCTCGCAGGCGTTTTCGATCTGACGCAGGTTCTCGTCGAGCGCGCCGCACAGATTGGCCAACCGCTGGTTATTGACCGGCGTAAAGCTAAGTTCCAAGTGATTGTTTTTCAAATGCTTTTCAGACGACAGTCTGTTTGTCTCCGGAGAGTTCGCCGCGCAGCGAATAATGCAGCGCTTCGGTAATCGTAACATCAACGAACTGGTTGATCAGTGCGTCCGGTCCGGCGAAGTTCACTACGCGATTGTTATCGGTGCGGCCCGCCAGTTGATCCGCGCGGCGCGCGGGGCCGGTGACCAGCACGCGCTGGCGCGTGCCCAGCATGGCGCGGCTGTATTCCTGCGACAGCGTATCCACACGGGCTTGCAGGCGTTGCAGGCGTGCGAGTTTTTCTTCCTGCGGCGTGGCGTCGGCGAGGTCGGCCGCGGGTGTGCCGGGCCGACGGCTGTAGACAAAGCTGAACGCGCCGTCGAAGCGGACATCCTCGATCAGCCGCATCGTCGCCTCGAATTCGGCGGCGGTTTCGCCCGGAAAGCCGATGATGAAATCCGAGGAAATCGACATATCCGGACGCACGGCGCGCAGGCGGCGCACGATGGATTTGAATTCCAGCGCGGTGTAACCGCGCTTCATCGCGGCGAGCACGCGATCAGAACCGGCCTGCACCGGCAGATGCACGTGATTAACCAGTGACGGAATCGTCGCATAGGCGTCGATCAGCCGCTGGGTGAATTCCTTCGGGTGCGAGGTGGTGTAGCGGATGCGCTCGATGCCGGGTATCACCGCCACATATTCGAGCAGCAGCGCGAAATCCGCCGTCTCGCCGTCTTCGGTTTTTGCGCTGTACGCGTTGACGTTTTGCCCCAGCAGCGTGATTTCCTTGACCCCTTGCAGCGCGAGCTCGGCCACTTCGGCGAGCACGCCATCGACAGGCCGCGATACTTCTTCGCCGCGCGTGTAGGGCACCACGCAGAAGGTGCAGTATTTGCTGCAACCCTCCATGATCGACACAAACGCCGACGCGCCCTCGACGCGCGCGGGCGGCAGATGATCGAACTTTTCGACTTCGGGAAAGGAGATATCCACCTGCGGCTTGCCGGTCTTGCGCCGCGCTTCGATGAGTTGCGGCAGCCGGTGCAGGGTCTGCGGGCCGAACACCATGTCCACATAGGGCGCACGCTTCACAATGGACGCGCCCTCCTGACTCGCCACGCAGCCGCCCACGCCGATCAGCACATGCGGGTTGTCGCGTTTAAAATCGCGCACGCGGCCCAAGTCATGAAACACCTTCTCCTGCGCTTTTTCGCGCACCGAGCAGGTATTAAACAGGATCACGTCGGCGTCGGCGGGTGTGTCGGTGGCTACCATGCCATGCGACGCACGCAACACGTCCGCCATTTTGTCCGAGTCATACTCGTTCATCTGGCAGCCGAACGTCTTGATATAGACTTTGGCCACGCAACTGCTCTTGGGATTTATTTCTTGGCCTGATCGAGGCGCGCCCGCTCGTCGGGCGTGAGGATGAAGATGCGCTGAACGTCGCCGGTCATGTTTAACTGGTACCACACGTCGGCGTCGGCGGGCAGGCTCTGGTGCAGGATGGTGCGGTTGTAGGTATCAAAAATAATGCCGCCCGGCGCGAGCTTTAATTCCTTGCGGTTGATGACCACCAGCGGCAGAAGACGTGCCTCGCCAGTGACGCCGCGTACGCCATTGGCCGGCAGCAGGCGCTGTACTTGGGCATGGCTAAACTGGGTTGCGGCCAACACCGCCGTCAACACGAATAATTTCAATAAAAGCAATATCTTAGGCATGGTTTACGATAGCACGAACGGTGCCGTACACGCAATCGTGAGGGGTGTCTGTGGCGATGGCGCAACACTCTTTTGGCGATGGACGACAAGCGGGCGATAGCCGCCGGATCTGCGCCGACGACCGCACGCACTTCGCCCGTAATGTTTTGTTTTTAAATGCTTTTTATTGGTAATAGAAGCTGCGCTGATTGACAAGGCGCGGCTAAATCCGGACAATCCCGCCCTCTTTGGTGATATAGCTCAGGTGGTTAGAGCGCAGCACTCATAACGCTGAGGTCGGTGGTTCAAATCCACCTATCACCACCATCGAATTCAACGCACGGCGCGCCACACAAAAACCAGCTTCGGCTGGTTTTTTGTTTGTCGGGGCGCGGTCTGGCGCTCCTCGCTTCTACGGTTAAACTTGCCGCATGACTGAATCCTGTGATGTCGCAATAGTCGGCGCGGGCTTGGTGGGCGCAAGCCTGGCGGCGGCGCTGGCGCCTTCGGGGCTGACGGTAGCGTTGATTGAGCCGCGCGCGCCCTCGGCGCCGCCGGACAATTGGGATAGCCGCGTTTACGCGGTGAGTCCGGGTTCGGCGGCGTTTCTGGCGGACGTGGGCGCGTGGCAGGGTATGGATGGGGATGCGTCGCGCATCGCACGCGTCGAAACCATGCGTATTTTTGGCGACGAGCCGCAGGCAGCGCTGGAATTCAGCGCGTATGAGGCGGGCCTGCGCGAACTGGCGTTTATCGCGGAAAGCGGGCGCCTGCAGCAGGCTTTGTGGCAGTGCGTGTCGCGCGCGCCGCATGTGCGCTTATTTTGTCCGGCGGCGTGCGAGTCGCTGACGCAACACGCTGAACAGACCGAGATCACGCTGGCGGGCGGCACGGTGTTGCGCGCCAAACTCGTGGTCGGCGCGGACGGCGCTCAGTCGTGGGTGCGCGAGCAGGCGGGCATCAAGGCCGCCACGTACGATTACGAACAAAGCGCGGTGGTGGCAAATTTTTCCACGGCGCTGCCGCATCACGATACCGCGTATCAGTGGTTTGGCCGCGATGGCGTGCTCGCCTTGTTGCCGTTGCCGGACCGGCGCGTGTCGATGGTGTGGTCCACGTCCGAGGCGCACGCGCAAGCGTTGCTCGCGCTGGAAGTGACCGCCTTGGCGCAACGCGTGAGTGAGGTGAGCGGAAACACCGTGGGTGCGCTGGAGGTCATCACGCCGGCGGCGGCCTTTGCCTTGCGCCTGCAACGCGTCGCGCAATTTGTCAAACCGCGCCTTGCCCTGGTGGGCGACGCCGCACATAATGTCCACCCGCTGGCGGGCCAGGGCGTTAATCTGGGTTTCAGGGATGCGCGCGAGTTGGCGCGGGTGTTGTGCGACCGCGGCGCGCAGAATGATTGCGGTGACATCACGCTGCTGCGCCGTTACGAGCGCGCGCGCAAGGAAGACGTGCTGACGATGCAGCTTGCCACCGACGGCTTGCAGAAACTTTTCGCATCAAAGGCGGTCTGGTTGTCACGCGCGCGTAATCTGGGCATGCGAACGGTGGAAGGACTGCCACTGATCAAGCAACTGCTGGTGAAGCATGCGGTGGCGTGAACGCAGTGAATACGAAAAAACGTAAAGGAATGTACATGATCAAGCGATGGGTTCTGCTGCTGGCTGGGATGATGACGATGGCGGCGCTGTTTTCAACTGGCGCGCGCGCGCAGGACGCGGACGAAGCCAAGCTGCGGCAGGCGCTTCAGGCCAAGTTTCCCAAATTGGTGCTGGAGTCGGTGACGCGGATGCCGTTTGGTGGCATTTATGAAGTGGTGCTGGGCGGCGAGGTCGTCTACACCGATATCAAGGCCGAGTTCATGATGGGCGGCACGTTGTACGACTTACGTAACATGCCGGCGCGCAATATCACGCAGGAAACCACGCAGAAAATGGCGGCGAAATCACTGACGTCGTCGCACGACTTGGCGATCAAGATGGTGCGCGGCAATGGAAGACGCGTGATTTACACCTTCGAAGACCCGAACTGCGGGTATTGCCGCGAGCTGTACAAAGAGTTCGGCAAGATGAACGACATCACG
>VFLF01000936.1 GCA_009885185.1 Nitrosomonadales bacterium
CCCCCACCCTCTCCCCCACCCTCTCCCGCCCCAGGGCGGGAGAGGGGGTTTCTTTGAGATGTGTAGATACCTATGCCCTGAAGGGGAAGGGACTGTCTGTTGGTCTATACATCCCGCAGAATAGACATCAGTTTGAATCGCACCCCCGTGGCCGGCGCTTTTGCCGAACCTGTTTTCGGGCTCAAATCCATGTTTGGTTTTTACCGCGGCGTGCGACGCTCATACGCGGTTCGGGAGAATCAGATGCCAAGCGCCTTCAACTGCTTTTCCGGGTAGCGCGTTCCCGCAGTCACGTTCAATGGAAACGCATCGCTCAGGCGCTTAACGTCGTCCGCGCTCAAAGCGATATCGAGCGCGGCACAATTCTGTTCAAAATAGCTGCGGCGCTTGGTGCCGGGGATCGGCACGATGTCCTTGCCTTGCGCCAACAACCAGGCCAGCGCGATCTGCGCGGGGGTGCAGCGGTGCGCTGCGGCGATATCCTCAATAGACCCTAGCAACTCTTTGTTTTTATTGATATTTTCCACTGAGAATCGCGGGTGGTCGCGGCGCCGGTCTGAAGGCAGCAGCGCATCCAGCGTTTTCATCGTCGCTGTCAAAAACCCGCGCCCCAGCGGCGCATAGGGCATGAAGCCAATGCCCAGTTCACGACACGTGGGCAGGATGTCGCGCTCGACATCGCGGCTCCACAGCGAGTATTCGGTTTCGAGCGCCGCTATCGGATGCACCTTGTGCGCGCGGCGTATCGTCTGCGGCCCCGCTTCGGACAGTTGCAGGTAGCGCACCTTGCCCTGCTCGACCAGGCGCTTCATCGCGCCCACGGTGTCTTCGATCGGTACCGTGGCATCCACCCGATGCAGGCCGTAAATATCGATCACATCCACGCCGAGCATCTTCAGGCTTTTTTCGCACGCTTGCGGCACGTAATCGGGGTGGCCGCCCGTCAGCGCCGCCGCGCCACCATCGCCGCCCCGGCCCGCCAGCGAAAGATTGCCGAACTTGGTAGCAATCAGCGCTTGGTCGCGCCTGCCCTTAATCGCGCGGCCCACCAGCGCTTCATTGACCCCGCCGCCATAGGCGTCGGACGTGACGATCAGGTTGACACCGAGATCAATTGCACGGTGTATGGTCGCAATGGATTCTTCGTCGTTGGGCTCGCCGTAACTGATCGACATGCCCATGCAGCCCAACCCCATGGCCGAGACTTCCGGGCCGTTGTTACCGAGCTTTACTTTGCGCATGTCGATCCTCCGGGAATCGTTACTTCGCGTAACTACAGGTCAATGTGCCCACGCCCTCGACAAAACCTTCGAGCTTGTCGCCGCGCTGCACCGGGCCTACGCCCGCGGGCGTGCCCGACATGATGAGGTCGCCGGGACGCAACGTAATCATTTTCGACAAATACGAAATGGTCTCCGGGATATTCCAGATCAGCTCCGAGAGATCGCCCTTTTGCTTGACCACGCCATTGACCTTGAGCCAGATCGCGCCCTTGGCCGGGTGCCCGACCATGGCCACGGTTTTTAGCTCGGTGCAGGGCGCGGAGTCGTCAAAGGCTTTGCCCATTTCCCACGGGCGGCCCATCTTTTTGGCTTCGCCCTGTACATCGCGGCGCGTCATGTCGAGGCCGACGCCGTAACCGAATACGTGTTCCAGCGCTTTTTCAACGGGGATATTCTTGCCACCCTTGCCGATGGCAACGGTCATTTCGATCTCATGATGCAGATCCTTGGTGATCGTCGGATACGGAATCGTCGCGCCGTTTTGCACAATCGCATCTGCCGGCTTCATGAAGAAAAACGGCGGCTCGCGATCCGGGTCGTGACCCATTTCCTTGGCGTGCTCGGCGTAGTTGCGGCCCACGCAGTAAATGCGGCCAACGGGGAAAGCCTGATTGCTTTCAGCGACGGGCAGCGTGGTGGGTCCGGGAAATTCAATGACGTAGGTCATGGTTTTGCTTTCTGATGAGGTAAAAAGAAAAGGCTCGCGCTTTCAGGATTGCCGTGCTTCGACTGCAATCCAGAATCCTTGCTCCATGCGGCTGAATTGCACCAACTCAAAACGGGACATGAATTTCGGCAACCACCACGACGGCGGCTGCTGTATCAAGTGCGCATTACGTCCGTCCGTCAAAAACTTGACAGCGGGGCCGGTATGGACGGTAAACACGCCCACGCCGAGGGTGACGCGCTTGAGGTCATCGAGCACGTTGTCGAGCAACGGCGGTTCGATATGCTCCAGCACATCAATGCAGGCAACAAAGCGGCAAGGCTGCGGCGTCGCGGACCACTCGGGTATCGACGGGTCATAATGATGAATGGTCAATTTTTGTTGGGTATGCTGCTGTAGCGTCTGGCCCAGCCTACCTTTGCCCGCACCGTAGTCCAGTAACTCCGTGGCGCTGACAGCCTCCATCACCTGCGCCACGATGGGCGCGTAACCCACCGACGCTACGCCGTAGTTGGGGTTTTTGTGCAACTCCTGCTGCATGCGGCGGTAGTCTTCGCTGATCAATGGCGTGGCTGTGTCACTCATGATCGTTCTCATGGGTAAGGAGGGCTTGCGAAAAAGGCTGCGGATTAATCCGGAAACAACAGTGGAAAGCATGCCAGTAACCCTGTTACAAGTCACTGATTATCCCGGATACCCTCTACCACGGTCAATCCGCCGTCGCATCATCCCATGCGACAATGCGCGCCGGAACATTCCCGAATATGAGCGAATCCACCAGCCTGTGGGCACTATTTGCCAGCAGTTTTCTCGCCGCGACGTTGCTGCCCGGCGGCTCGGAAGCGGTGCTGTTTGGCGTGTTAAAGCTCCATCCGGGGCAGTTGTGGATAGCGCTCGCCGTGGCGACGCTGGGTAATACGCTGGGCGGCATGTCGTCCTATCTGATCGGGCGCATTATTCCGCAAAAAACCGAACTCAAGGGACTGGCGCGCGTGCAACGTTTTGGCACGCCGATACTGCTGCTGTCGTGGGTGCCCATTATCGGCGATCCGTTGTGCGTGGCAGCAGGGTGGTTGCGGCTGAACCCATGGTTGTCCGCGCTGTTTATCGCGACGGGAAAGTTCGCGCGCTACTGTGTCGTCGCCGTGCTGGTTGTATGATGAACCGTATCGAGCCAATACAACGCCATGCAACACCATGACCTGTGAATTATGCGCAACGCCCGGCGGCAAGCTGCTGTGGCAAGACAGCCGTTGCCGCATTGTCGGGGTCGAGGAGCGCGGCTATTCAGGCTATTGCCGCGTCATCTGGAACACACATATCGCGGAAATGACCGACCTCGATGACGCTGATCGCGCCCACTGCATGCGCGTGGTGCTGACGGTGGAATCCGTGCTGCGCGAACTTCTGGCGCCGGATAAGGTCAATTTAGCGAGTTTGGGTAATTTCACGCCGCACCTGCACTGGCACGTGATTCCGCGCTTTCGGGACGACCCGCACTTCCCGCAGGCCATTTGGGGGCCGCGCCAACGTGAGACGTCGCTGAAAGTCCCGGCGGTCGTGGATCCATGGGAACCAATCGCCCGCCGGTTGGCGGTTTGGCTGAAAAACAACGACTGAGTATTTCGCGGCAATTCGTGAAGTTTCGTCAACTATTACCGGTTTAGCGCAATTTTCCCGGTGAAACGTGATGTGGTTCACAGCGACACCTTGGGCTTCTGACTAAGCTTGCCTCGGCTGCTCACGGCGGGAAACCGTGAGTCGGTCGGGAAACCGGTAGTATCAACATAAGCTTCAAGGAGATGCGCATGAGCATCCAGGCACAATCACTGAACAAATCATCCGCGACACTGCAATTCCAGGACGCGGCAAGCTGCATGCGCTGGGTGGCGGGATTGCCTATCACCAACGTGCAACTGGCGCACCAGATGTTGCTGGAGCAGGTCACCGCGCTGGCGCCGGCGGAACTGCCCGCGCTGGAGCGGCTGAAAATACTCGAAGCCCTGAAGGAAACCGCCCATTTCACCCAAGCAGAGGTGGCCAAGCGCTACCTCGGCAAGCCGCTGCCCCTGGATCAGGCCAACGCACAAGCATGGAAAAGCGTGGTCGGCCTGTGGAACGCGCTGGGCACCAACTACCACTGCTGCCTTGATGCGTATCGCGCCGGGGACCTGCCGATTTCTCCCTTTGCCGCGCTGGTAACGCTGCGCTGCCTGCGCGCGGCGGGGCATGCCCTGTTTGAACACTATCAGGTGTATCGCGAACCGGATGCGGCGGCCTGGCGCGCATTTCACGAGTTGTTTGGGTTCGCGGAAGAACACGGCATCTCGCGCATGCGCGTGCAGGACGTGTTCGCCCGCTATGACGCCGACAGCAGTTGCGCCGAAGTCTACACGCACGGCCTGCTGGCCAATCTGGCGAATCCGTACTCGTTGTCGATGCGGCAGATGGCGTTTGTGCGGCGCTGGCTGGACCAGTGGGCGTCGCTGGTGAACCTGTCGGCGCAGCCGTTGCCGCCTGGACCGATACCGCCGATCGCGGTTGATTTCAACGGCGATGCGCCCGCCGCGCTGGCCGAACGCGTGACGCCCGGCAAGTCGGTGCGTTATCTGGATCTGGAGCAAATCGCCAAGACCTTGCGCCAGACCATCAATCTGCTCAAGCAGGGCCAGACGCCGGGCAAACTGGGACTGGGCGAAGATGCGCGCCAGCCCGGTTGTGAAAGCCTGATCATGCTGCTGTACGTGCAATGGTGCCGCGCCGGCACGCTGCGCACCGAAGAGCGCCGCGAAGCCAACGATCCGGCGGAAGTGTGTTTCGGCATCGCCGATACGCACAAGCTGCTCGGTGGCGAGGAAACAACAGAATTGCAGGCAACGCCGTCGTTCTCGTCACGTGACAAATGGGAAATGGACAATCTGGGTTATTCCATGCGCCTGTCGACGTCGGCGAAAATGCCGGTGATCAAAAAATCCGAGAACTGGCAGATACTCAACCAGAGCAATTCGGGCTTTATGTGCATGCTGCGCGAACCCAGCGGCTTGCAGCGTATGAACCACAACCAGCTTATCGGCATCCGCCGCGGCGCGAACGCAGCGGATGGCCGCACCGGCACCATCCAGTGGATCAAGGTGAGTGAGAAAAACGAATGCCAGTGCGGCATCCGCCTGTTTTCCGGCGCGCCCAAGGCGATTTCCGTGCGTCCGTCGAATTTTAATTTGCCGGGCAAGCAGGGCTTTGAACAAGCGCTGCTGCTGCCGGAAGCGGCCATGCCCGCCTCGCCCATGTCGGTGATCCTTCCGGCGGGCTGGTTTCAGGCCGGACGCATGATCGAAATTCAGGGCGAAAAGAAACAGGCCGCCAAGCTGCTGACGCTGCTCGAGCGCGGCACGGATTTCGACCGCGGCACCATCGCCATCGTCGACGCGTAATCCAGCCCGCGCCGGGCTTCCTTTCCAGCCTCTGGCGGCTCGGTTATGATGCGCGTCCCGCCACACACGGACGCGCATCGCCATGGCTGCCTCCAAAGACACACCGCTGCCCACCGAGATCAAGCTGCACCAGGTCTCGCGCATGCTTGAAATCTCGTTCGACGACGGCAAGACATTTCATCTGCCTTGCGAATTTCTGCGCGTGCATTCGCCGTCCGCCGAAGTGCGCGGCCACGGACCGGGACAAGAAACGCTGCAGATCGGCAAGAAAGATGTCGAGATCAAGGCGGTGGAGCCGGTGGGAAATTACGCCGTGCAACTGTCATTCTCGGACGGTCACAACACCGGCATCTATTCGTGGGATATTCTCTACGACTACGGCGCGCGTCAGGATGAACTGTGGGCGCAGTACTTGCAACGCCTGAGCGACGCAGGCCAGAGCCGCGACTCCTCATGAATCACACCGGCGGCGGCAACGACACCACGCACTTCGGCTACCAGCAGGTGCCGGAGAGCGAAAAAGCGCGCAAGGTCGAAGGCGTTTTTACCTCCGTCGCGGGCCGCTATGACCTGATGAACGATCTGATGTCTGCAGGTCTGCACCGGCTATGGAAAAAATTCACAATCGATCAGAGTTATGTGCGCGCGGGCGAGCGCGTGCTGGACGTGGCCGGCGGCACCGCGGATCTGTCGCGTGCGTTCGCCAAACGTGTCGGCCCCACCGGCTCGGTGGTGCTCACCGACATCAACGCAGCGATGCTGGGCATTGGCCGTGACCGCATGATCGACGACGGCGTGTTCATGCCGGCAGTGCAGTGCGACGCCGAAAAGCTGCCGTTCGCCTCGAACCATTTTGATTGCGTCAGCGTCGCCTTCGGCCTGCGCAACATGACCCACAAGGACGCCGCACTCGCCGAAATGTTTCGCGTGCTGCGTCCAGGCGGACGGCTGCTGGTGCTGGAGTTCAGCCGCGTGTGGAAGCCGCTGCAGGGCGCGTACGATGCCTACTCGTTCAATGTGTTGCCGAAGATGGGCGAGATCATCACCAAGGATGCGGACAGCTACCGTTATCTGGCCGAATCCATCCGCATGCACCCCGATCAGGCGTCGCTCAAGCAGATGATGCTGGACGCCGGATTGGAGCGCGTCGAATATTTCAATCTGGCTACCGGCGTGGTAGCGTTGCATCGCGGCTATAAATTATAATATAAGTATTTGTTTCAATTGACTTTTTTATTTATACTTTACCCGCCTCGCCGACACCCTATAATGAGTTCGTTGTACCCCTAAAAAAGACGGAGGAAATATGCAAAAGCTCTTAGCAATACTCGCAGTCACGTTTGGTTTTAGCATGGTCGCGGTAGACACCGAGGCCGCGCGTGTTGGCGGCGGCAAGAACACCGGACGCCAAAGCAGCAGCGCCACCAATCAATCTGCGCCCGCGCAAAAAACAGCGCCCGCACAAGCCGCACCGGCGCCGGCTGCACCGCAGCCTTCCGGCATGAGCAAATGGATGGGACCGCTGGCGGGTCTTGCCGCCGGTATCGGCATCGCCTCGCTTCTGAGCAGCATGGGCATGGGCGGCGCGCTGGGCAGCATGATCGGCGGCATCTTGATGATCGTGTTACTGCTGGGCGTGGGTTACTTCATCTACCGCATGCTCACGCGCAACAAGTCCGCGTCGCAGCAACCGCTGGGCTACGCAGGCGCAGGCAACACCGGTGCATCCCCAGCTTCAATTCCGAGCGCGCCCGCCGCACAACCGGCACAGTTCACCGGTAATGCCGCCGCCGTACCCGGCTCGCTGGCTGCAACCGTTGGCGGCGCTTCGACCCTGAACGACGCGGCGGCCACATCTGCCAGCCGCTGGCCTGCGGATTTCGATGCGCCCGAGTTCGAACGTCAGGCGATCATGAATTTCAATCGCCTGCAAGCCGCCAACGACGCGGGTGACGCCTCGACGCTGCGCGACTTTCTCACGCCGGAACTGTATCGCGAACTCGAAGGTGAAATGAAATCCGCCTGGGGCGCGCCGCAAAAAACCGAGGCCGTTGATCTGAAATCCGAAGTGCTGGAAGTCGTGACCGAGGCAGGCCTCTACGTCGTCAGCGTGCGCTTCACGGGTCAAATCCGCGAGAACGGCGTGTTGAGCAACCTGAATGAAGTCTGGCACCTCGAAAAACCCGTCAGCGGCCGCGCTGGCTGGAGGGTTTCCGGTATCCAGCAAGTATCGTAAGAAAACCTTGCTCCCTAAAACGCCCGGCCCGACCGGGCGTTTTTTTCGGGCGTTATTCCTTGATCCCTTCGCTTTACCTACCTGCCATCAACCGGCTGCTGCGGCAGAATAGCTGGGCGTTGGAACGACTGCGTCCGTTTGCCGGCAAGGTGATTCGCGTGGAATGTTTTCCGCTAACGCTGCTACTCGGCATCGGCGAAACCGGTGCAGCCGTGTCTGCGCCACCTGACAGCGCGCCCGACTTAACGACTCGCCTCTCGCCCGGCGTCATGCTGCGCCTCGCCGCACGGGACACGAGCGCATGGAACGATATCGCCGTGGACGGTGATCCGCATATGGCGACCGCGCTCAATCACATCGCCCGCAACATTCGTTGGGATGTCGAAGAGGATTTAAGCCGCGTGT
This sequence comes from Nitrosomonadales bacterium, assembly GCA_009885185.1. The sequence goes on from VFLF01000936.1 coordinate 8,023, forward strand.
TCGGCGACATCGCCGCGCACCGCATGGTTGAAACGGGCCGCAAGCTCGACAACTGGGGCCGCCAGGGCGCGGACAACCTCGCGCGCTCGTTTGCCGAGTACTGGACCGAAGAGCAACCGCTGATCGCCGGCCGCGCCGATATCGCGCAATTCAATCGCGAGGTGGATGCGTTGCGTGACGACGTGGCACGGGTGGAGAAACGAATTGAAGTTCGTGAACGCCGTTAAAATCAGGGCATGCACTTTTTTCGCCTGATAAAAATCATCTCCGTCGCCCTGCGCTTCGGACTCGACGAGTTTCTGCGCGGCCACGAGCGCGTGGGCGGATTGCACACCCTGCTGCGCGCGGTGCTGTTCTGGCGCGATCTATCCGCGCCACGCGCGGTGCGGCTGCGGCAATCGCTCGAAACACTGGGGCCGATCTTCGTCAAGTTCGGCCAGATACTCTCCACCCGGCGTGATCTACTGCCCGAAGACATCGCCGACGAGCTCGCCCGATTGCAGGATCAGGTGCCGCCGTTCCCCGGCGACGAGGCGGTGGCCGTCATCGAGCGCGCCCACGGCAAACCGTTACGCGAGATTTTCAAAACCTTCGACCGCACGGCGCACGCCAGCGCCTCCGTGGCGCAGGTGCATCTGGCCGAATTGAACGACGGGCGCGAGGCCGCCGTCAAGATTCTGCGCCCCAACATCGCCGGCGTTATTCGCAACGACGTGCAGTTGCTCGATGCGGGCGCGTCGCTGATGGAATGGTTGTGGGCCGACGGCAAGCGCATGAAGCCGCATGAAGTCGTCGCCGAGTTCGCCCGTCACCTCGATGACGAACTCGATCTGATGCGCGAAGCCTCCAATGCCAGCCAGTTGCGGCGCAATTTTTCCGGCTCGCCGCTGTTGGCGATACCTGAAATTTACTGGGATTTCTGCACCACCGAAGTCATGGTGATGCAGCGCATGCGCGGCATGCCGGTGTCACGTGTCGATGAACTGCGCGCGCAAGGCGTTGATATCGCGAAGCTCGCGCGTGACGGCGTGGAAATATTTTTTACCCAGGTATTCCGCGACGGTTTTTTTCATGCCGACATGCACCCCGGCAACATCCTGGTGACGCCCGCCGGCCAGTATGTCGCGCTCGATTTCGGCATCATGGGCACGCTGACGCCCACCGACAAGCATTATCTGGCGCAAAACTTTCTGGCGTTCTTCCGCCGTGATTACCGGCGTGTCGCGCTCGCGCATATCGAATCGGGCTGGACGCCACCGGATACCAGCGTGCAAGCCTTCGAGACGGCGATACG
>VFLF01000690.1 GCA_009885185.1 Nitrosomonadales bacterium
AACATGATCTCGCCCATGGTTTCGCCGTCTGCCGGCACCGGCTGCATGGTCTGCGAATTTAGCACCGTCATGCCTTGCTGCAGGTGATACGCCACGCCCTGCCGCCCGTTCAATTCCGCGCGTTTCTCTACCGGCAATTCATCCCAATCCTGCTGTTTCGCGCACACCGCCGCCGGGCCGTAGGTCTCCGTGAGCCCATAGACGTGCGTGAGATTGAATCCCATTTTCTCCATGCCTTCAATCATCGCCACCGGCGGCGGCGCGCCCGCCACGAGGCAATTCACCTTGTGCGTGATGCCCTGCTTCATCGCGGCGGGCGCATTCAGCAGCAGATTATGCACGATCGGCGCACCGCAGTAGTGCGTGACGTTGTGCAAGCGTATGAGATCAAAAATCGCCTGCGCCTCGACACGGCGCAGGCATACGTTGGTGCCGGCGGCAGCTGCAATGGTCCACGGAAAACACCAGCCGTTGCAATGAAACATCGGCAGCGTCCACAAATACACGGGATGCGGCGCCATGCCCCAGCTCAGCATGTTGCTCACCGCATTGAGATACGCGCCGCGATGGTGATACACCACGCCCTTGGGGTTGCCGGTGGTGCCCGAGGTGTAGTTGAGCGAAATCGCGTTCCACTCGTCTTCGGGTAAGCGCCACTCAAAATCAGCATCGCCGCCCGCGATAAAAATTTCGTAATCGGTCTCACCCAGCCGCTTGCCGCCCGCAAACGACGGATCATCAACATCAATCACCAGCGGTTTCTTTTTGACTTGTGTCAGCGCCTTTTCAATCGTCGGCGAAAACTCGCGGTCGGTGAGCAGCACTTTTGCTTCGCCGTGATCCAACATGAAGGCAATCGCCTCGGCGTCGAGTCGGGTGTTGAGCGTATTCAGCACCGCACCCGTCATCGGCACACCAAAGTGCGCCTCAACCATCGCCGGAACATTCGGCAGCATCGCCGCCACGGTGTCGCCCTCGCCGACGCCGCGCTGCTGCAACGCGGACGCCAGACGGCGGCTGCGTGCGTACACATCAGCCCATGTGAGTTTGATGTCGCCGTGAATGACCGCCGTGCGAGCCGGATAAACCAACGCCGTGCGTGCGAACAACGACAAGGGTGACAGCGGCGTAAAGTTCGCCGCGGTCTTTTCAAGGCCGATGGTGTACGGATTTTTCGGCATCACGGAATATCTCCTCCTTGCGATGCACGCGGGCTTTCGTGGCCGCTACGCTACATGCGCAGACGCTATCTGCTGGCGATCATTCTACTCGACAGGGTGCACGGCGAAAACACAATATTCCATTTAAAAACATATACTTACATAATTCTTACGATTTCGCCCTACAACGCGACAAACACCCGCCCCCTCTCCACGCCCATCTTGCGCTGCTTCATCGCACTGCCTTGCGCCTCGAAATACAGGCGTTTCTTTTCAGCGTCCCAACGCATGGGTTTTTGCGTGTAGGGATCATAAAAGCGCGCCTCGGCTTTTGCCGCGAAGTCCGCCGCGCCGTCGGCGCCGATGCCCGCGCCCAGCATCTCCACCCAAAGCCCGATCAGACGGTGATAGCCGTCCAGGTCATGCAGCCGCAGCGCGTATTCACTGAAGTCCGGCGCCGCCACGCGCACCAGTATGTTGCCCATGCCGTTATCCACATAATCCCACCAGCCCATATCGGCGTCCTTCTTGCGTTGCACCTCGCCGGCCGCCTTGATCGTATGCGGCGGCCCCTCGCTGGCAGCCTTCGCCGCCATGATCTGCCGGTACGCAAGATTCGTGGTCGCATTGGGCTTGTACACCAAGCGCACGCCGATACGCTCGACCAGCGAAGCTTCGCCGTCGCCCGATTGACGAAGAGGATCGCGCAACAAGTGTTTATTGAGACCGAACTCGGTTTCCAGCGTCGGCCCCAGACGCAACGATGCGGCGCTCAGCGGTTTAAGCATGTCGCGCAGCCGCGACAGGTGAGGCGCAAGATCCGCCTTGCGCTCCTTCAACACCGCCTCGATGAACGCAAGATCGCGCACGTACGCTGACGCGGCCACCATACGCCCGATCATCGTACGCGAGTGCTCCAGAAACACACGTTGAAACATGAGATCGCGTTCGACGGCGGTAAGCGCCGCCTCCAGTTCGCCCGCCTCCACGGCCTGCGCGGCTCGCAGCAAATACACTCTTTGCGCGCCTATTGCCGACCCATACGAAGGAATGCTGCTCACCATGCGCATCGGATAATCCAGCACCTCCTCAAAGCGCGTCGCCGCGATGAGCTTTTCATACCTTTCGAGGTCTTCCTTGTGCGCATCGAGTTGCGTCTTCACCTCATCGGGCTTTTCACGCACCACGGCCAAGCACGACGCGCGCGACGCGTCGCACAATTCGGGCCGTTTGGCGCGCTTGGGCGTCGCCTGTTTTTCGGTACGGTTTTCCTTCGCCGCAGCGCGCGCTTCGGCTACCCATGCCTTGGCGTAGGCCGCACCGTCGGCGCCGTCGCCGGCATTCAATGCAAGCAAGGCGTAGTAACCGTTTTCGGCTTCGGGAATGGTGGTGGCCCGCGGCTCACCGTAGGTAGCGAACGCTGGATCCAGTTTTTCGTCAAACGCGTTGATCGCAATCACCACCACTGCGGGCAGCACCACCAGCAGCAGCACGAAAATTCCCAACCACTTCAGCGCTTTTTTCATGCAGCCTTCCTGGAAAGTCAATTCATGTTTTAACTATTTTAAGCAAACGCATCGCGAAACTTTAACACCGCCTCCTCGATGCGCTCCACCGCGAACACTTTCAGGCCGGGTATAGCCACCTTCGGCTGATTGGCCTTGGGGATCAACGCATGCGTAAACCCCAGCTTGGCCGCCTCGCGCAGCCGCTCTTGTCCGCGCTGCACCGGGCGCACTTCGCCGGCGAGGCCGACTTCACCAAACACCACCAGTTTCGCCGGCAGCGGCTTGTTTTTGAGCGACGACACCACCGCCATCATCAC
>VFLF01000165.1 GCA_009885185.1 Nitrosomonadales bacterium
CCGTTTGTGGTCGAGTTGGTTTACGACATGACGCTCAATGGCAAAGACATCGCCCAACGAAGTGTCAAGGAAATGCGCACGCAAGGCATAAGCGACGAAGCAAAACTTAAGCGCTGGGGGGATGAGATGGCGAAAATCTTTCCGGACATCAAGAAAGGTGACTCGCTTATCGGCGTGTCGATACCCGGCAAAGAGGCGCGATTTCACAATCGTGAAAAGCTGATTGCGACGGTTCCGGATCCGGAGTTCGCCAAGGCTTTTTTCGATATTTGGCTGTCGGAAAAATCGAGTGAGCCGACGCTTCGGCTCAAACTGCTGGGCGCGCCTTAGTTCAGGTTGAGTACTTATGCCACGCGAGAGATAATTTGTCCGCCCCTGCCGAACCAGCCAAGGTCTCTAACTGGCGTCTACTAGCATACAGCCTCACCAGTATTCCGCTGGCGATGGCGGCGCTGCCTATTTACGTGCACGTGCCGAAATTTTATTCCGACGTGGTTGGGCTCAATCTCATTGCCATCGGTGGCCTGCTGCTTGCCGCCCGCGTCTTCGATGCGATCCAGGACCCTTTGCTCGGCTACTGGAGTGATCGTTATCGCGATGCACGTTTTGGCCGCATGTTGTGGGTGATCATCGGTACACCGTTTCTGGCGCTTGGCATGTTTGGTTTGTTCAATCCGCCGCAATGGGACCAAAGCGTAATGGCGTGGTGGCTGGTGGCGATGTTGTTTCTGGTCTACACCGCATTCAGCATGGTACAGATCAGCTATCAGGCCTACGGTGCCGAAATTTCCGATCATAAAGTTGAGCGCACCCGCGTCACCTCGTGGCGCGAGGGGCTGGGGCTGGTCGGCGTGTTTCTCGCCGCGGCATTACCGGAAATACTCTCGAAGCAGCATGGCCAACGTCAGGGCTTTGCAGAATTCGCCACGATTTTCGTGCCATCGCTGTTTGTGATGGTGGTACTGACAATTATTTTTTCGCCGCGCGTAGTCGCACGCACCGAAGCGGCCACCAAAGACGCCCTGCGGGCAATGTGGAAACCGCTGAACAACCCTTTGTTCAAGCGGCTGCTGCTCATTTTTGTATTCAACGGCATTGCCGCCTCTATCCCCGCGACACTGGTGCTGTTCTTCATTGACGACGTCATCAAGGCACCTGCACTGTCTGCGCATTTTCTGGTTGCCTACTTCGCCGCTGGCGCGCTGGGCATGCCGCTGTGGGTCATGCTCTCCGCACGAATCGGCAAGGGCCGTGCCTGGTGCGTTGGCATGCTGGTCTCGATCATTGCCTTTGTGTGGACGTTCACACTCAAGTCCGGCGACACGACGCCATTCATGATCATCTGCGTTCTTTCCGGTCTGGGGCTTGGTGCAGACCTGGCCTTGCCGCCATCGATACTCGCGGATGTCATCGATGACGACGACAAGCGTGGTCTCGGGCGCAATGAAGGCGCGTACTTTGGCCTGTGGAATCTGGTCACCAAAATGAACCTTGCGTTGGCGGCAGGCATTGCGCTGCCGTTACTGGCACTGCTGGGCTATCGCCCCGGCGCTACCCAGTCTGCCGACGCATTGCTGTATCTCGCGGGTACCTATGCTTTGTTGCCCTGTGTATTGAAAGCATTTGCTGCGCTCGCGCTGGCAAGGTCGCCATTTTTTAGCCGCAGCGAAATGCCGCTGCCGGTACCGTTACCTGTACAAAAAGGAGTCTGATCATGATGCGTGCGCTGCTGTCACTGGGTGTGGCGATGTGGATAACCGGGTGTGCGACCGTGACACCGCAGGACTACGCAAAAGAAACGCCAAAGCTCGACCTCGCGACTTATTTCAATGGCAAGGTTGATGGCTGGGGAATGGTGCAGGATCGCTCGGGGAAAGTACTGAGACGCATGTACGTCGAGCTCGACTGCAAGTGGAATGGAAACGAGGGTGTGCTGGATGAATCGTTCAAGTGGTCTGATGGCAAGACCGAAAAACGCGTTTGGAAAATTCGCAAGGATGGTGACCGTTACATAGGCACTGCGGGCGATGTGGTCGGTGAAGCCAGGGGAGAAGCGGCTGGCAACGCGTTACGCTGGAGCTATGTGTTAGCGCTCGCTGTGGAAGACTCCACCTATCACATGGACATGGACGACTGGATGTGGATGGTCGATGAAAAGACGCTGGCGAATCGCACGACGATGTCGAAATTTGGCGTAAAGGTTGCGGAGATCAGCATTTTTTTCAGGAAGCGTTGAGATTGGCGATGCGCCACCAGTAACGGTAGCCGCAAAATTTTTTTATCCCGGTGTAAGTCAGGACATCACGTCCACGGCATCAAGGACCAATTCGGCTGGCGCAGGCCGCCATTGTGCGCGCATTTCAGGGCATTTATGTTCCGGAAGCCGCGCCAGTGCTAGTGTTTAAAAATTGAAATCAAGGGTAACAAGCTATGGCACTAAATAACAAA
>VFLF01000344.1 GCA_009885185.1 Nitrosomonadales bacterium
AGGGCGGCGGCTGATGCTGGCGTTCCAGCCGCATCGCTATACCCGCACGCGCGACTGCTTCGAGGATTTCGTCAAAGTGCTGTCCACCGTCGATGCGCTGGTGCTGACCGAAGTGTATCCCGCTGGTGAAGCGCCGATCGTGGCGGCGGACGGGCGCGCGCTGGTGCGCGCGGTGCGCGTGCAGGGCAAGGTCGAGCCGCTGTTTGTCGAAAGCGTGAATGATGTGCCGGCGGCGATACAGGGCGCTGCGCGCGATGGCGATGTGGTGCTGACCATGGGCGCGGGGTCGATCGGCGGCGTTGCGGGCGCATTGGTGAAACGTGAAGGATGAGAGGTCAAGGGTCAGGGGTCAGGGGTGAAGGGCGATAGCAGGTTATGGACATGACGGAAACACTGAATCTGCACAAGCTTCGCGGCGAGTTGCGCCACAACGAGCCGATGGCCAAGCACGTGAGCTGGCGCGCGGGTGGTACCGCGACGCGCGCGTACTGGCCCACCGATGTGGATGATTTAGCGGCGTTTTTACGCACGATTTCCGCTACGGAGGCCTTGTACTTTTGTGGACTTGGCAGTAACCTCTTGGTTCGCGACGGCGGCGTGCGTGCCACCGTTGTGTTTACGCATTGGGCGCTACGGCAAATCAGTTTGCTGAGTTCATTGGAAAATGCGGGGGAAACCACCATCGCGATTTACGCCGAGGCAGGCATTGCCAGTCCGAAGGTTGCACGTTTTGCCGCGCTGCATGGCGCGGAAGGGGCGGAATTTCTCGCCGGCATCCCCGGCACCGTCGGCGGCGCGCTGGCGATGAACGCCGGCTGCTACGGCGGCGAAACCTGGGACATCGTGCAGAGCGTGCGCACCATCTCCCGTGATGGCGTGGTGCATCAGCGTGCCGCGAACGAGTTTCGCATCGGCTATCGCAGCGTGGCGGGCCCCGTGGACGAAGCGTTCGTGGCCGCGACGTTTCGCGTGCCGCGTGCTGTGGATGATCTGGGCGGGAACAAATCTCGCAATAAAATCAAAGAGTTACTATCCCGACGTATTGCCAGCCAACCGCTGCAACAACCCAACGCGGGATCGGTGTTTCGCAACCCGCCCAACGATCACGCGGCGCGGTTGATCGAGGCCTGCGGCCTGAAAGGCACGCGCATCGGCGGCGCGGAAATTTCGCGCAAGCACTCGAATTTCATCGTCAATGTGGGTGGTGCTGGGGTGACCAAGGCCGCCGACATTGAATCGTTGATCGATCTGGCGCAGAACACCGTGCGCGAAAAATTCGGCATCGAACTGGAGCGCGAAGTGCGCATCATTGGGGAGCGCGCTTGAGTCATTTTGGCAAAGTTGCCGTTTTGATGGGCGGACGCAGCGCAGAGCGTGAAATTTCGCTCAAGAGCGGCACGATGGTGCTCGCCGCGTTAAAGCGCAAGGGCATCGATGCCCACGCTTTTGATCCGCGCGATCAAAGTATTGAACAACTGCTGGCGCAACGCTTTGACCGCGTGTTTATCGCGCTGCATGGCCGTTTCGGCGAAGACGGTACGGTGCAGGGCGCGCTGGAATACCTCGGCATTCCCTATACCGGCAGCGGCGTGATGGCGAGTGCGCTGGCGATGGACAAGTGGCGCACCAAGCTGGCGTGGTTGGCTTCGGGCATACCTACGCCGGTGTATGAGTTGCTGACGGCGGACTCGAAGGCCGTGGATGTCGTGGCGCGGCTGGGTTTGCCGCTGATGGTGAAGGCGGCGCACGAAGGCTCGAGCATCGGCATTACCAAGGTGGAGTCCGTCGAAAAATTCGACGCCGCCTACGAACTGGCGGCAAAACTCGACGATGTCGTGATCGCGGAGCAATTTATTGCCGGGCGTGAAGTCACGGCGGCGATCCTCGATGATCAAGCGCTGCCGCTGGTGCGCATCGAAGCGCCGCAGGGCAATTACGATTATCACAACAAATATTTCGGCAATGAGACGAAATACCATTGCCCGAGCGGTTTGCAGGCTGATCTGGAAAAGCAGATTCAGCAACAGGCGCTGACGGCGTTTCGCATCATTGGTTGCCGGGGCTGGGGACGGTTGGACGTGATGCTGGATGCGCAAAACCGCCCGTGGTTTCTGGAGGTGAACACCATTCCCGGCATGACCGATCACAGCCTGGTGCCGATGGCGGCACGTGAGAGCGGTATGTCTTTTGATGACTTGGTGGTGCGTATTCTGGAGACGGCCGGGGTGAATGAGGTGAAGCATGTGGGATAACCCCGCCGCGCTGAATCGCACTTCGGACCTGCTGGTCGCGGCAGCGGGGCTGATCGCGCTGGTGTGCCTGATCCGCTACGCGATCGTGCAGCCAGTATTCGCCATGCGTGAAATCCGCGTCGGCGGAACCACCGCGCACATCACACTGGAGCAGGTCGAGGCCATCGCGCGGCGTGATCTGCACGGTACGTTTTTTACGCTGGACCTGGAGCGCCTGCGCGGCTCGTTCGAGAAATTGCCGTGGGTGCGCAAGGTGGAAATCCGCCGCAGTTGGCCCGACCGCATCGACGTGGCGGTCGAGGAACATCGGCCGCTGGCGCGCTGGGGCAATGTGGCGCTGGTGAACCGGCAGGGCGAGGTGTTCGAGGCGGCCTACGACGCGGAACTGCCGGTGTTTATCGGCCCTACAGGCACGTCGCGCGAGATCGCGCTGCAATATGAGCGGCTGCTCGGAGAGTTCGCGGCGATCGGGCGCGAGCCGGTGCAAGTGCAATTGTCGCAACGCCGCGCGTGGCGCGTGCGGCTGGATGACGGCATGACGCTGGAAATCGGTCGCGAGCAGGTGGAAAGCCGGCTGGCGCGTTTTCTGTCGTCGTATGAGCGCACGCTGGCGCCGCTGAACCGGCGCATCGATTACGTGGACTTGCGTTACGCCAATGGTTTCGCGGCGCGCATTCCGGAACTCGCCGCCGTTGCGCCCGCCGCCAAGGCCGATGCGCCGCGTCCGCGCGCCGCGCGGCCAGGGGCATGAGTTGAGATGAGTCGAATATGAGCCGCAACAAGGAAAACAAAAACATCATCGTCGGTCTCGACATTGGCACGTCGAAGATCGTCGCCATCGTCGCCGAGATGAAGCCTGATAGTACGGGTGGCGGTTTTGACATCATCGGCATGGGCACGCACCCGTCGCGCGGGCTGAAAAAAGGCGTGGTGGTGAACATCGAAACCACGGTCAGCGCGATCCAGCGCGCGCTTGAAGAAGCCGAGCTGATGGCCGACTGCAAGATCAGCGACGTGCTCACCGGCATCGCCGGCAGCCATGTGCGCAGTTTCAATTCGCAGGGCATGGTACCGATCAAGGACAAGGAGGTCACGCAGTTCGATATCGACCGCGTGATTGAAACCGCAAAGGCGGTGCAGATCCCCAACGACCAGCAGATTTTGCACATCCTGAATCAGGAATTCATCATCGATGGGCAGGAGGACGTGCGCGAGCCGCTGGGCATGTCGGGCGTGCGCCTCGAAGTCAAGGTGCACATCGTTACCGGCGCGGTGTCGGCGGCACAGAACATCATTAAATGCGTGCGCCGTTGCGGGCTGGAGGTGCGCGATCTGGTGTTGCAGCCGCTGGCCTCGGCCACGGCGGTGGTGTCGGAGGACGAAAAAGACCTCGGCGTGTGCCTGATCGATATCGGCGGCGGCACCACCGACATGGCGGTGTTCACCCACGGCGCAATCCGTCATACGGCGGTGATACCGATTGCAGGTGATCAGA
>VFLF01000686.1 GCA_009885185.1 Nitrosomonadales bacterium
CCTTTATCGCTTTAAAATAATTACACCGACACGAAAGGAATTTTCATGAGCGTGCGCCCTCAGGCCAAGGACAAGCCTTCCCCGGTGAATTTCCAGTGGGACGATCCGTTCATGCTCGACGAGCAGCTCACCGAAGACGAGCGCATGATCCGCGACACCGCGCGCGCCTATGCGCAGGAAAAACTGCAACCGCGCATCCGCGACTGGAACCGCACGGAGTCGTTTGATCCGATTGTGATGCGCGAAATGGGTGAGCTCGGGTTTCTCGGTGCGCCGCTCGAAGGCTACGGCTGCGCGGGCATCGGCTACGTCGCTTATGGCCTGGTGATGCGCGAGCTAGAACGCGTGGATACCGCGTTTCGTTCGGCGTGCAGCGTGCAAACCGGTCTCGCGATGACGCCGATTTACGCCTACGGCAGCGAGGAGCACCGGCAAAAATATCTGCCGAAAATGGCCACCGGCGAACTGCTGGGCTGCTTTGGCCTGACCGAGCCCGATCATGGTTCCGACGCGGGCGGAATGAAATCCCGTGCGAAAAAAGTGCCGGGCGGCTGGTCGCTGACGGGAACGAAACTGTGGATCACGCACGCACCGATTGCGCACATCCTGGTGGTGTGGGCCAAGGATGAAGAAGGCACAGTTCGCGGGTTCATCCTCGAGCGCGGCATGAAGGGATTGTCCACGCGCAAAATCGAAGGCAAATTCTCCGTGCGCGCCTCGCAAACCGGCGAGGTCATCATGGATAACGTCTTCGTGCCCGACGAAAATCTGCTGCCCGGCGTCACCGGCTTGAAAGGCCCGTTCGGCTGCCTGAACAACGCGCGCTTTTCGATTTGCTGGGGCGCGATGGGCGCGGCCGAAGCCTGCTGGCACACCGCAAGGCTATACACCATGGATCGTAAACAGTTCGGCAAGCCGCTCGCCGCGAATCAACTGATCCAGAAAAAACTCGCCGACATGCAAACCGAAATCTGCATTGGTCTGTTGTCGGTATTGCATCTGTCGCGCCTGCGGGAGCAGGGCAAGGCGACGCCGGAAATGGTTTCGCTGGTCAAACGCAACGCCACCGGCAAGGCCCTCGACATCGCCCGCACGGCGCGCGACATGCTCGGCGGCAACGGCATTTCGGATGAATACAACGTGATCCGGCACATGATGAATATGGAAACCATCAATACCCTGGAAGGCACGCACGATATTCACGCGTTGGTGTTGGGTCGGGCGCAGACCGGAATATCGGCGTTTTAAGCCCGTCGCCGGAGCTGCCCACTAGGGGTAGTGTTTTGCGATTACGTCATCCGCAAGGGTGTTGCGCACATAAAACAACCGCCATTCCGGAAGCGCTTGCCAGCCTTGACCCGCGTCAGTACGAAGAGTATTTTTCTTTAAAACAATGCTCAATATCCGTTAGTTAATCTACGACGGGTAGTATCACAGTTAACCAATTGAAAATAATAATAAATGATTATTTTTGACCAGCAGTCCACCGAATTACTCATCGCAGGCATATTATTTGAACATCCGGCTCGCAGCGAGCGCAAGCATGGCAGGCCGGTATGAGAGAAAGGTTCAACGTGGCTGAACGAGATGACGCCGGCAAACGACGTCTGCAGGCGGTAACGCCGGCGGACGCGCCGGACAAAGGCGAGGCCGAAGCGAGTGGGCAAAGTTCGCCCAAGCGCGAGCAACTGACGCTGGTCATCGACCAATTGCCGCACGCGGCATACATGGTGAATCACAAGTTTGAAGTCACCTGGTTTAACGAACAGGCGCGTCTCGAAATTCCCGGTTTGCTCGACGAGATGCCTCCACGTATCGAGGATCGGAGTATTTTCCGTTTGCTTCTGGAAAGCGGCGGCGACGATATCCACAGCAATTCCGCCGCGATGTTGCGGTTGAATATTGCGCTCGCCAAGGAACGCATGAACCTGTCAGCGATCGTGCAGCCGATGCGTGGCA
>VFLF01000218.1 GCA_009885185.1 Nitrosomonadales bacterium
AATACCCCCACCCATCATCTTGTCCAGGTCAGGAATGCCGATGGAAAGTCGCCGACGTCCCTGTAATTTTGGTGGGTGTCCGTCCAAACCTAGCGTGCGCGAAAATGCTTGCAAGCCTTCGCAGCCAATGCGCACTGTGTGCAGTCCAGGTACCGTGGCCTGTCCCCGAAGCTTGATGACATGCAATTTCCGCACAATGGAATTGCGCTCCGTTACCTGCGACAGCCAGAGGATGCCATCAACCATTGTAAACAGTGGATTGTCACTGACCTCATCCTCGGAATATTCGCCGACCAGAAACGTCGTAGCTTCCCAACTGGTCAGAAACTGGGCGAGGTGGTGGATGAACGATTGCACTTCCACATCACCCACATCGCTGGCCGCCTTGCGCGTAAGGGTGCGAAAGGAATCTACCACCACTATGCCCGCGTTAGTCTCGGTCACATGCCTAATGATTTCTTTCAGCACTGCGTTCAAATCCATTTCCAGCATCATGTCAGACAGGTTGATAAAACGCACCGTCTTGCCTAGCGCGGCTGGGGAAAAGAAAGAAAACTGTTGCTGATAACGCATCATCTTGAGAACGGGTTCGCCGAGCACGGTAAAATAGAGCGCCGGCTTCTTCGCAGTGCCATTGGCGAAAGCGATTTGATGCACCATCGTGGTTTTGCCGCTACCGGGTCTACCGCCGACGATGTTGAAAGAGAATTCCACGAGGCCGCCACCCAAAATGTCGTCAAGACCTCGCACGCCGGAAGGGAGTTTGCGGATCACGACTTTGGCCGCATTGCTTTTTTCCGGTACCGCGTGCGGGGCCGACTTAGCTCGTTTTTTCATCGTTGCTTGGATTTATAAAATCTAAGTCGTTTAGTTGAATGTCCGGCCACACCTCGTTTACTATTTGTAACGTCAAATGTGGTCCGATAAAGGCCACTATCAATCCGAGCAGTTGGGCGAGGAAAATCATACTTCCGAGAGCAAGGTTTTCTGCGTCAACGTGCTTGTCCGAGTCGTTCCATCCCTCGGCAGTGCCGTTCTCATTAACACGCGCCGCACTCAGCCACGGAACTTCTGGTTTTGCGAGCGCAAGCGCGCGTGTCATCAAAGCATGGAAGCCCCCTTTTCCCATAAGGGTAATCAGTTGCGGGCGCAGTTTCTGGCAAACCTGAAGGGCTTTCGCGGGTATCGTTTCGACAAACGCACTTTCACAAACCCCATGAGTTATGAGACGCGCAGCGAAAGTGCGAATAGTTGGAGTGACTCGATTCATTAAAGATAGGCTTCCGGCGCGCTACTTTCCGGACCAACGCAATCGGAAACTTACCGTTATTGGTGGTATTAGCCTAACAACAGGTTCTAGAACCGACTGTACGATATCGAACATAAGGCGCCTAACTAGATGCGTTGAAACATCGCCATTGATTCAACCGGTTTGCCCAGACAAATACGGAAATTCTGGGCCCGCCTAAGCAAAAAAACTGACTACAGCTCGGGCCCAATACCATGCGCCACCGCAACGTCGTACGAGCCGAACACCTGCCGCACGGACGTTACCTCCGGCAGCACATAGACGATGACGCGGTGCGTTACAAACAATGGACGAATATAGGTTTCGTAAAACACAACAGGCATATTGATGCAACCATAGGAAATGCGGTTATCATCAACCGTTGGCGTCGCCAACCTTTCAAGCCGCCTATCTTCAGGTTTTGCGGCGCGTACGCGGTGCATCGAGATGGCCGCATCGTAGTCCACCCACACTACGTCCTCACCGCTTAGATTGCGTCCACGTTCGGCAACAAAACGCCCGGCGGGTGTGGTCCGTTCCTCCGGCAGCACCTCGGCGACCGGACGCGAGCCGATGCCAGGTACCGACTCGTCGCCACGCGCGGCGCCGAGCAGAACAGGGCTAGTGTCGCGCAATTTCGCATCGCCATCGAAGACATATACACGAGCGTATTTCTTGTCGACAATGACAAACGCGCCGCCAGCGTTATCACGAGAATCAGCTACCCAATTGGCCAGATGACGTACATCGGGCGACGGCGTTTCCGAACCAAACTTGGCAAAGCGAGCGGCCCCCGTCCGCACCACAGCCTGTGGTGAGTCGGAGAGGACCGTCGGGTGGTTATTTGCAAGCCAGCCGGAGCCGACGGTAGGCGATATGGCCATCGCCATCACTGCCGCCGTGCCAATCAACCCTCTGCGAGAATTCACGGCAAAGTCTGAGCAGGCAACGAAGAGAGTGCGATAGTCCAAGGTCACCAAGATAACAACGTCATGTGCACACCCGCGTGACCGCTAGGCGACCATAGTGAATGCTGTCGGCACAAAAGGACTGACTGGCAGTTCAATCACTTTGTCGAAAAGCTATATCAGTTTCGATCGGCGCGAGCCGCGCGTTCGTTGCCCATGTTATCGGTAGTTGCGCCTACGGCGCCGGTCCGATCACTATTCGGCATTCCAGTGTTGCGATTATTCATGCTACCCGTCGAGGTGCTCGGCGACTGATTCTGCATGGTCGGGGTACTGGGCGTGCCAGTTGTCGACTGCGTGGGCGTTACACCGGGCGTCATACCTTGATTCTGCGTCTGCGGACTTGTTGTCGCGCCGCTAGGGCTGTAGGGACTGGTTTGCGCATAGGCGAAGCCGATTCCGCTGATTACTGTAACGGCGACTGTGCTGGAAGCCAATAATTTGGATATATTCATGGTAATACTCCTTAGGGTAGTTAAGAGGTGTGACGGGCTGACCGGTCGTGCCGGACAATGTGCAGGATAGGCACTCCGTGAGTGACAGTCTGTACGTTAGGGCACAGCCCCGTGCGACACATAGAATTCACGCCGGAATGACAACGGCGGGAAGTGATCTTTAATAGAAAACCTAAGCGCACATCGCATCGGGATCAGGGCTGACTACGAACCGGCTGCGCTATGTAGCACATAGTACGCCTAGGAGCACGTAGTATTGATCTGAGGCTAACGTCGCTGTGGATTCAGTGGCGGTGTTAGTTGCAACTTTGCTGCAAGCGCTGCACCACGTAGTAGGGAATCTGAAACCACCGGCCACCTCAGATAAACTCTATAATCGTCGACTGCATGGTATTGAGCAGAAGCAAATAGAACGCTATCCGGCGTCAACGACCGATGATTGCTTATTTTGGCCGCGGTCGCCGCAGCCTTGGCTGCACTACCGGCAGCCGCCAGACACGCAGCATTGATGCATACCAACTGGCGTCCTTCTTGGGGAGATAATAGCCTGTACTGGGCGAATTGCTATTCACGCGACGATTGGGATGTGGAAAAGGCCTTGACAATGCTGCTGCCATCCGTAGGAATGCAGTGCCGCGCCGTTGGGTCGCGGTTTACCGGATTTCTCATCTGGAGTGTTGCCACTCAGCGACTGATGAACGCGGCTGCTGTTGTAATAGTGGCCGTACGCCCGCAGCTTTTGCTCCAGATCAAGCGCATTCCAAAAGAAGATGCGATCGAGATACTCGCGGCGCAGAGTGCCGATGAGTCGTTCCACAAATGGATGCGACACGGGAACATGAGGAACGGACTTGATTTCGTCAACGTCAAGTACACGCAGATTCGCTAACCACCGATGGAAGCGGTATAGCGGATCATTATCGGTTGAGACGTGTTTCGGTAGTTGCTGACGAGCGATAGCGTGGTTAAACATTCGGCACACAGATAGGCCGTCGATGGGAGCCGGCGCCACGCCAAAACCGACGATGCGGCGAGTGAATACATCCATGACCACAATGACCCAATGGCTGCGCAACAAGATGGATTCGCAGCGGAGCATGTCGATACTCCACAGGCTATCCCTGGCCTGCGTGATGAGCGTTAACCACGAGGGGCCATCGCCGCCGGAGTCGTCGGGCCGGTAATGCTTGGCGAGCACGCGGCGAACGACATCTTTGTCTATGTCGAGGCCGAAGGTGTGGGAAAG
>VFLF01000318.1 GCA_009885185.1 Nitrosomonadales bacterium
CTCGCCGAACTCGGCATCACCGGTTACGACTTTCAAATCTGGCATGGCCTGTTCGCGCCGCTCAAGACACCGGAAACCGTAACCCGCAACGTGCATAAAGCCGCGATGCAGGCGCTCGATGCACCCGAAGTGAAAGAACGTTTCGCCGCGCTGGGCTTCACCATTATCGGTAACACGCCGCAGGAATTCGCCGGGGTAGTGAAAAGCGAGTTGGCGAAATTTCGTAAAGTGGTGGCAGATGCGGGCATCAAAATTGAGTAATGCGCCCGGCGCAACTCTCCCCATCGCGCAACCCGGTTGTGTTGCCGCGTCACTGTTGGTTACTATCGGGCATAATGAATTGCATGAAACATCAGTTGTTTCAGCCGGGATTGTTAGCCTGAAGGACAACCGTTAGATGAGTTCATTGGCACCGTTGCCACCATTGCCACCATTGCCACCATTGCCCCCCCCCAACGAATCGGGCGGGAATGGCGCTGCCCCGAAGCCGACATTGCACTTCAAGCTGACTCGCCATTTCTCTATCGCCTGTTTGATCGGCGTTGTCATCGTTATGGCAGTATTGGTATCCTTTTACCGCTATTTCGCTCTTGCCGCGCTCAAGCAACATGAGGCGCGCGACAACACCAATATCACGCAAATATTCGCCAGCACGCTCTGGCCCAGGCATGCCGGCTATGTGAAAACCGCTTCCGCCATACCCAAGCCCGAATTGCCGCAGCGTCCGGAAGTGGCCCAGATCAGAGAAGATGTGCTGCGGCAGATGAAAGGATTGTTAGTGGTCAAGGTAAAAATCTACAACCTTGATGGACTCACCGTGTTCTCCACCGACCCCGCGCAGATCGGCGAGGATAAAAGCGCGAACAGCGGGTTCCTGGCGGCGAAATCCGGCTCCACCGCCAGCGAAATCACCTTCAGAGATCGTTTCGATGCTTTTGAGCAGGTCATCAATGACCGCAACCTGGTCTCGTCCTACGTTCCGATCCGGCCGAATCCTGATGCGCCCGTCGAGGGCGTGATGGAGGTCTACTCTGATGTTACGGCCTATGTCGAAAACCTCCAAACGACCACGTGGGAGATCGTTGCAGGCGTGCTGGGCAGTTTGTCCGTGCTCTACTTTTTCCTGCTGTCCATCGTCCGGCGCGGGGAGCGCGTCATCCACGCTGAGCTCAATGCGACTGAGGAAGTACGCGCCGGCCTGGCGGCTATCGTCGATGCCGCGGACGACGCCATTGTCAGCCGCGACCTCAAGGGCCGCGTATTGAGCTGGAATCGCGGCGCCGAAGAGCTGTTCGGCTACAGCGCTGCGGAGATGGTGGGGCGCGACATCAGTATGCTGGCCCCGC
>VFLF01000154.1 GCA_009885185.1 Nitrosomonadales bacterium
CGAAAAAATGACGAAGTCGAACTCGTCTGCACGAATTCAGCCCTTATCTACGCATTGAACGGTGGATAATCAGAGCTTCTTTAAACTGATGCCGCCAATTGGAAAGTGACCGTTTGCCCAATGTCATCCGCCGCGAGCCTGTTAGAAATCCTGCCATAGTCGGCCGAAACGAGCCCTGCCCATGTGGCTCAGAAAAAAGTGCTAGCAGTGCACGGCAGTCCGGTGCGTCTGCACTACAGGCCGCTATCCCGGCCAGCCCGCATCTGACCTGAGAATGCTTTTGGGTCTTTACTACTTTCCGCCTTATCCACGGGCCGCACGGGCCGCACGGGTAGCAATGCCGGAAGGCAACCCTGTGAATCGCCAGAGATCGTCTTGCGCGCGAAATGGAAACCCAGGGGCCGATACTGCGCAAGGTGGATGGCCTGGAACGCGAGCGTAGACGCATAGCGTCTGAAATATCACGGCTGGAAGCAGACGATCAAAAAGCCGCCGAAGCGACCAATTTGAACGAGGCAGGCGTCTCCAAAATGCTCGGCACTCTCGCCAATGAACTTCAGGAATATGACCGGGATTCGCTAAAAGACTTCTTAGGAACCGTGCTGGACCGCGTTGATCTCGATCCAGAAGCACTGTCGTGCCAGCTCCATTACCGCATTTCCGTTCCTAGGCGGAATAAGCTGGCGTCCCCACGGGGGTTCGAACCTTATGCGGGTGGCTTGGTATTGCCTTGGGCAGCATAGCGTTGAAAAATCTTCCCGTTGGCAGTACTGGATTAAAATCGGCTGCAGTTGTCTGCGCTCTTTACCCGCATCGCCGGACGTAAAAACCGACGGTGCGCGTTGATGCTAGAATAAATTATATTGATACGTTCTTGGAGAAAGGCGCATGCGATCCTTGGCACTTACCGCAATGCAGCAGCGTCGCCTTGAAAAGCTTGCCCATGAAGCTGAGCGAACGCCACAGGCCATGCTGCGCTTCGTGCTACGTGATGGCTTTGATTTGTGCGAGCTGGAGATACGCGAAAGCATAGCCGCAGAGCGCGATGCAATGCAGCACGGGTATGTGCCGCGCGAAGAGGTGCAACGCCAAACGCGTGCTGTAATCGACTCGGCCCATGCCCGCAAGCGCCGTCAGGCGGCTTGAGTGGGCGCCGCGGGCGCTACATGCCTACCTCAATTCGCTTGCCCACATTGCTGACCAAGACCCTCGCACAGCTGACCTTGTCCGAGAGCGCGTAGAGCACGCGCTCGACCTGATCCTCGAACACCCAGGGATTGGTGTTCCCACAGCCCGGCGCGGCGAACGCCGCTATCCGATTGCAAACACTGGGCACGTAATCGTCTATCGTGTTACGCCGGTAGCCGTGCGGGTCCATGTCTGGTACCGCGCACGGCGAAACGTGCGCCGTTAGCCTCTGCATACAATACAGGCAGTCAAACAGTGGTGTGTCCACGGCGAAATCTTGACAAATTAGTAATTCGCTATAGACAGCTGCATTTCACTTCGATCCGCCCATTACTTGCCGATTACTCATCGTCATGCACCCCCCGCATGCACTTCGCAGCGCTCGATTTTGCTCTCAATACAAAAACCACCGAGCCCCTCCCGATATCGCCACGGTTCTGCCGATGATGTAATGCCGCGAGATACAATATTCCTTCGGCAGGTCTCGATCCACGCGAATGGAGTCGGGTGCCGCGTCGAGGTAAAACGATATCAGTTCTCACGGACTCGAACAGAAAAGGCCAAATTTGATGACCGCGATCACGCATGATCTTGCCAGGATCCTGTCAACGATCCGCCGCCACGGTGATTTCTACGCGACGGGCACGTCCGACTGTGCCATGCCCAACCTGCAAATTGACGGTGTCGGCCGCATTTCCTTACCACTTCTCCCAGTACAGGCCGAACAGCTTATCGCGGTCGCTACACGCTCCCCCTATGGCCGCGGCGAAGAAACGCTGATCGACACCGATGTGCGCAGGACGTGGCAGATTGAGGCTGAACAGGTTCACCTCTCCGGCCGCAGCTGGCGCAGCACGCTTGAGGCGATCGTTGCCAGGGCCGCTGCCGGGCTGGGGGTGACCAAGCCGGTTTCGGCTGAACTCTACAAACTGCTGATTTACGAACCAGGCAGTTTCTTTGTCGAGCATCGCGACACGGAAAAAAGTGCCGGCATGTTCGCCACACTCGTGCTGGTACTGCCCTCGGTGTGCAGCGGCGGCGAGCTCATCGTGCGTCACCGCGGGCGGGAAGTTTGCATAGACCTCAACTCTGCAGAGCCGGCGGACGTCTCTTTTGCCGCCTTCTATGCCGACTGTGTGCACGAGGTGCGACCGGTCACCTCAGGCTACCGGCTGACGCTCATCTACAATCTCTCGCGCAAGGGGAAAGCGCCGCCGCCCACCGTGCCCGATTACGACAAAGCATCCGCGTCCATCGCTGCCTTGCTGCGACACTGGATCGACAGCAAGAATCGCCCGCAAGACGACGCGCCCGAGAAACTCATTTACCCCCTGGAGCACGCCTACACGCCGGCCGAGCTCGCGTTCGATACGTTGAAGAACGCCGACGCCGCGGCAGCAGCGGTGCTTGTTGCCGCCGCTTCCGCACAGGACTGCGACCTGCACCTGGCGCTGCTGTCGATTGAAGAAAGCGGCAGTGCGGAATACGACGGCTATGCGCCGCGCGGACGGGGGCGCGGCTATTGGCGCCGCGACAATGACGATGACGACGATGATGATGACAACGATGATGATGCTGAAAGTTTCGAGATTGGTGAAATCATTGAGCGGAACCTCACCGTTTCAAGCTTGCGCTCGCCCGATGGCGGTAGACCGCCGATCAAGGCCCTGCCTTTCGTGGAAGCGGAACTTTGCCCCCCGGACGCCTTCGAGGACGCGAAGCCGGACGAACAATATTTTCATGGGGCCACCGGAAACGAAGGAGCTACGTTCGAGCGCACGTATCGCAGGGCGGCCCTGGTATTGTGGCCCCGCGCACGCAAGCTGGCCGTACTGAACCAGGCAGGCCTTGCGGCTACCTTGCCCTATCTGAGCGATCTGGCGAAGCGGTGGAAGCGGGGCGGCGCGGGCAAGAAGTCATTGTTGTGGCGCGATGCGCACACCCTGTCCGGCCATATGCTGGCGCAATGGCCTACATCGCACCGTTATCCGGGGACAATGCAGGCAGACAACGCAGCCAGCCTGCTGTCGAGTCTTGCGCAATTGGATGACACCGAGCGCATCGACGCCTTTCTGTCCACGGTCTCCGCCACGGGGATATACAGCGGCGGCGAGAATGAGGCCTTGGTGCGCGCGGCGCTACTGCTTGCGCCGGAGCGCGCGGCTGAACGCATGGTCCAAATCATCGCCAGGAATGCGCACTTGAAGCCGGGTGCGTGCGCGTGCCTCCTCGCGCGCCTCTCGGCCCGGGCTGCGATTGCCCATGCGCCGGCGCTGCTTTACCCAGCTGCCACGGCGCTCGTCGAGACACTCCTGGGCGAGCGCGTCAAGCCCGCTCCGCCAGAGCCCTGGCAGCATCCTTCCGCCATTGAAGCGGGCTTGATCACGGACCTCCTCACCGCCCTTGGCCGCATAGGCGCGGCGCCGCTGGCCGAGCGTTTGGTGAATCATGTGCTGGCAAACCCGGACTCATTCGGTATGGATGCCATCCTGGTTCCCGCTATGTTGGATTTGACGGCACATGTGCGTACCGGGGACGTCGCAGCGGTGCGGCGCCTGCGCACAGCCTGCGAGCGCCATCTGCGCGCGCGCATCTCTGAACCCTTGGCGCCTCCCGCCGACCTCGCGCGGCTTTGCCGGATTGCCTGTCGCTGCGCCTATTGCACTGAACTGGGCCGGTTCCTGACCGATGCGGTGCGCGGGGAGTGGGTCCTCAAGGCGGGCGAGCAGCACCGTGGACATGTTGAATCTTCGATCCGGCATAGTGGCTGCGATCTGGATGTGCGGACAAGCAAGAGCAGCCGCCCCTACAGTCTCATCGCGACGAAAAACCAGGCGAGCTATGAGCGGCGTGTGGTGCAGCGGAAAAAAGACCTGGCCGACCTCGCGCGTCTCGAGGCGACGCAATGACGGCTCACATCGAACGGCTGATCGGCACGATTCGCCGCGATTATCTGGATCGCGTGTTCACGAATGCTCAAAAAACCGGAAGCTCTTGAAAAAACAGCAGTTTTACTTAATGCCGCTTGACCGCAATGAACGAAGCTCACCGCCAAGTGTGGCGTAAAATTCATCGGATAAGCATACGTTTTCAGGACAGGTATGGATTGGCCAAGAATCTTAGCCTACATCAGCAATGCAGTAGCCTTCCCCGTCTGCTGTCTTCATCGAATACTCGCTCACTATGCCAAAGATCGGTCGCAACGATACATGCCCCTGCGGCAGCGGAAAGAAATACAAGCACTGTTGCCTGAACAAGGATCAGGCAGCCGCGCACGCCAGCGTTGCCGCCAAACAGGTTCAAATGGACGCCCGCCAGGACGAGCAGCGTGCCTGGATTCAGGACTATCGCGAATCGATGCAGGAAGCTCAGGAGCTGGACAACGCGTCCAACGCCGTGGTTGACCTGGTCAAGGCCGGCAAGCTCGACGAGGCCGAGCGCGCCGCCCGCGAGCTGGTGGTCCGTTACCCCGAGGTACACGACGGCCACGATCGGCTCGGCATGGTCTACGAGGCGCGCGGCCAGAACCGCGAGGCTGC
>VFLF01000227.1 GCA_009885185.1 Nitrosomonadales bacterium
ATGCCTGCGTCATGCTGTGGTCCCAGGCTTACAACGAGTCTGGGAGGACAGGGATGGCACGAAAGACGGCAAGGCCGGCGTTGGTGATTTCATCGGATGAACGCGAGGAGCTTGAGCGGCTGCGACGTTCGCGCACGGCGCCCAAGCGGGAAGTTGAGCGTGCGAGCATTCTGCTGCGCTATAACGCGGGCGAGGGCCCGACGCTGATTCACCAAGCGTTGGGGCTGAGCCGAGTCACGATTTACAAATGCATCGACAAGGCGCTGGCGGCTGGCGTGGCGGCGGGATTGAAGGATCGCTACCACCGCCCGCGCGAGCCGGTGATCACCGAAGCGGCGAAAGCATGGGTGCTGAATATGGCTTGCACCAAACCCAAGGATCATGGTTTGGCGGCAGAGTTGTGGTCGCTCTCGGCGCTCGCGCGCTATACCCGCAAACACGCTCCGGCGGAGGGACATGAGAGCTTGGCCTTGGCGGTCAAGGCTACGATCTGGAGAATCTTCAATGGCGCTGAGATCAAGCCCCACAAGGTTCAGTATTATTTGGAACGGCGCGATGCGCAGTTTAAGGAGAAGATGCGCGAGGTGTTGATGGTCTACCAGGAAGTGGCCCTGCAAAACGCCGCACACGCTGCCGGTGCGGACAATGGCAAGATCATCACTGTCAGCGTGGACGAGAAGCCCGGCGTACAGGCCATTGCCAATACCGCGCCCGACCTGCCCCCGCGCGCCCGGCGCTACCCGACCTGGGCTCGGGATCACGAGTATAAGCGCCATGGCACCTTGTCGATTCTGGCGGGCGTGGATCTGCACAATGGTGAAATCTTCGCCGAGGTCCACCCGCGCCACCGCAGCCGCGAATTCATCTTGTTACTCAAAGCGCTCGATGAGCATTATCCGAAGCAGTGCACTATCCGTGTGATCCTGGACAACCATTCGGCGCATATCTCCAAGGAAACCATGGCCTATCTTGCTTCTCGGCCCAACCGCTTCATCTACGTCCACACCCCCAAACACGGTTCGTGGCTGAACCTGATTGAGACAGTATTCGGGAAAATGGCTCGCACCTTCCTCAAGGGCATACGCGTACAGTCGCGGGAGGAACTTAAGCAACGCATTCTGCAAGGTGTGCGCGAGATGAATCTTGCTCCGGTCGTTTTCCGTTGGAAAAAGTTCGACTTGGAACTCGCTTGATCGCACATATTTAGATGAATCGAAGTACTAGTATAACGATTCGTAAAACGCTGTACTTTTAAGCATGCCTGCGTCATGCTGTGGTC
>VFLF01000380.1 GCA_009885185.1 Nitrosomonadales bacterium
AGGAAAAACCTGATAGCGGCGAGGTGGTGATCGGCTCGACGGTCAAGCTCGCGGTGGTGGATCAGAACCGCGACGCGCTGCCGAATGACAAAACCGCGTGGGAGGCGATCTCCGGCGGGCTCGATATCATCAACGTCGGCAAATTTGAAATGCAGTCGCGTGCGTATCTGGGGCGCTTCAATTTCAAAGGCCCGGATCAGCAAAAGCTGGTGGGCAATCTGTCGGGCGGTGAACGCGGCCGCCTGCATCTGGCGCAAACGCTGATTACCGGTGCCAATGTGCTGCTGCTCGATGAACCGTCGAACGATCTCGATGTCGAAACCCTGCGCGCGCTGGAAGACGCGCTGCTGGAATTCGCCGGTTGCGTGCTGGTGATCTCGCATGACCGCTGGTTTCTCGACCGCATCGCCACGCACATCCTCGCCTTCGAGGGCGATTCGCAGATCGTGTTCTTCAACGGCAACTATCAGGAATACGAAGCCGACAAACGCAAGCGCTTGGGCGAAGAAGGCGCGCGTCCCAAGCGGCTGCGTTACAAGGCGTTGAAGTCGTAGGGGCGTCGTTATTGTAAGTATTCGTTTTTAAACAGATATTTTTTAACGCATGAATGGCGCCGGACGATGTCTGTACGATAGCGCACACACCTGCGCGCAAGGATGTTTGCGCGTTGCGCGATGATGCGTTAAACAGCTTGTTCGATTAAGAAACCTCAACGCAAATGGCCATGTCTACTTTTTCAAAATCTGCAGTGTGGCTGCTGAGTCTTGCGGTGCTGGGCGGCGGCGGTTACTGGGGCTACCAGAAATGGTACGCCACGCCCACCGATGCACCGGCTGCGGACGCGAAGGCAGAGGCCAAAGGTGAAGGCAAGGATGCCAAGAGCGCCAAAGGCAAGGGCAAGGGCGGCCGCCCGGTGGCGCCGGTCGCGGTAGCGAACGCGCGCAGCGGCAACGTCAATGTATATCTCAACGGGCTGGGTACGGTGACGCCGCTGCGTACGGTGACGGTGCGCAGCCGCGTTGACGGGCAGTTGATGCGCGTGGCGTTCAAGGAAGGCCAGGTGGTGAAGGAAGGCGAGCTGCTGGCGGAAATCGATGCGCGTTCATATCAGGCGCAGTTGTTGCAGGCTGAGGGGCAGATGCAGCGCGATCAGGCGTTGCTCGCCAATGCGCGAGTGGATCTTGAGCGTTACCGCTTGTTACTCAAGCAGGATTCGATCGCCGAACAGCAGGTGAGCAGCCAGCAGGCGCTGGTGCGCCAGCTTGAAGGCACGGTCAAGGTCGATCAGGGTCAGGTGGACAGCGCGCGGCTGCAACTCAGCTACGCGCGCGTCACCGCGCCGATCGCCGGCGTGCTGGGGTTGCGGCAGGTCGATCAGGGCAACATCGTGCGCGCGGGCGATGCCGCGGGTCTGGTGGTGATCACGCAGGTGACGCCGATCACCGTGGTGTTCACCATTCCGCAGGACAATCTGCAAACCGTGTTGAAGCGGCTGAAATCCGGCGAAAGAATTCCGGTGGAGGCGTACGACCGCGAACAAAAAGTGCGTCTTGCCATGGGCCGGCTGCTCACCGCGGATAACCAGATCGACACCACCACCGGCACCATCAAGTTAAAGGCGCAGTTTGCCAATGACGAAGGGCTGCTCTTTCCCAATCAGTTCGTCAATGTGCGGATGCTGGTCGACACGCGCGAAGACGCGATCACCGTGCCGTCCTCGGCGATACAGCGCGGCGCGCAGGGCTTGTTTGTGTACGTGGTCAACGAGGATCAAACCGTGTCGCTGCGTTTGGTCAAAACCGGCGTGACCGAAGGCACGCGCATCGAAATCGAAACAGGCGTCAAGCCGCGCGAGCGCGTGGTGATCGATGGTATGGATCGGTTACGCGACGGCATGAAAGTGGAAATCGCCGAGCGGCGCGTGCTGGAAGGCGATGGTAAGGGCAAGGGGCGAGGCAAGGGCAAGGGCGGCAAGGCGGGTGAAGGCGCGGATGCCGCAAAAGGTGACGTCGCGAAAGGCGACAAGGGCGACGCCGCAAAAGGGGATGCCACGAAGAACGATGCAGCGAAAGGCGATGCCGCAAAGGGTGAGAAGGGCGCCGCCAAGGGTGACGGCGCGAGCGCAGACCCCGACCGTCCGCGCCGCAAGAAACCGCCTGCCGACGGCGAGGCTGCGGATGCACCGAAGGACGGCGCAGCCGCCGACGCGCCCAAGGGGGAAGGCCGCAAGAAAGGTGATGGCAGTTGGCGCAAGAAGAAAGACGCCGAGGCGGCTGCGCAGTAGATGGCAACGCGCGAGTCATGGCCTTGTATAACGATCGGGGCAATGCGTAGATGAACCCCTCCCGCCTGTTCATTCTGCGCCCGGTCGCCACCTCGCTGCTTATGGTGGCAATCCTGCTGTCGGGCATCATTGCTTACCGCCTGCTGCCGATCTCGGCGCTGCCGCAGGTGGATTACCCGACCATACAGGTGGTGACGTTTTATCCGGGCGCGAGTCCCGAAGTGATTGCGTCGTCGATTACCGCGCCGCTCGAACGGCAGTTCGGCCAGATGCCGGGGCTGCGCCAGATGTCGTCCACCAGTTCTGGCGGCGCGTCGGTGGTGACACTGCAATTCACGCTGGATCTGGATCTCGATTCCGCCGAGCAGGGCGTGCAGGCGGCGATCAACGCCGGCACCAGTTTGTTGCCCACGGATTTGCCCGCGCCGCCGGTGTACAACAAGGTGAACCCGGCTGACGCGCCGATCCTCACGCTGGGCATCACCTCCAAAACCCTGCCGATGACGCAGGTGCAGAACCTCGCCGACACGCGTGTGGCGCAAAAAATATCGCAGGTCGCCGGCGTCGGGCTGGTCACGCTTTCCGGCGGGCAGCGCCCAGCCGTGCGCGTGCAGGCGAATCCCAAGGCGCTGGCCGCCGACGGGCTGAGTCTCGAAGACGTGCGTCAGGCGGTGGCGGCGGCCAATGTCAATGCTGCCAAGGGCAGCTTTGACGGTCCCGAGCGCGCCTACACCATCGACGCCAACGATCAACTGAAGTCGGCGGACGAATACCGCAAGGTGGTGGTGGCGTATCGCAACGGCGCGCCGGTGTATCTGTCGGACGTCGCCGAAGTGGTCGATGCGCCGGAGAACACTCGGCTTGCGGCATGGATGAACGACACCCCGGCGATCATCATGAACATTCAGCGCCAGCCGGGCGCGAACGTGATCGAGGTGGTCGATCGCATCAAGGCGCTGTTGCCGCAGTTGCAGGGCGGGCTGCCGGCGGCGGTAGACGTGGCGGTGCTGACCGACCGCACCATTACCATCCGCGAGTCGGTGAAGGACGTGCAGTTTGAACTGCTGCTGGCGGTGGCGCTGGTGGTGATGGTGATTTTTATTTTTCTGCGCAATGTGGCGGCGACGCTGATCCCCAGCGTGGCAGTGCCGCTGTCGCTGGTGGGCACCTTCGGCGTGATGTATCTCGCGGGCTTTTCGATCAACAACCTGACGTTGATGGCGCTCACCATCGCCACCGGCTTCGTGGTCGATGACGCGATTGTGATGATCGAAAATATTTCGCGCTACATCGAGGAAGGCGATACCCCGATGGAGGCCGCGCTGAAAGGCTCAAAGCAGATCGGCTTCACCATTATTTCGCTGACGTTTTCGCTGATCGCGGTGCTGATCCCGCTGCTGTTCATGGGCGACGTGGTGGGCCGCCTGTTCCGCGAATTTGCCATCACGCTGGCAGTGTCGATTTTGATTTCGGCGGTGGTGTCGCTGACACTGACGCCGATGATGTGCGCGCGCCTGCTGCGCCACACGCCGGTGGAAAAACAAAGCAAGTTCTATCGCAAGACCGGCGAGTGGTTCGACGCCATCATCGCGGGCTATGGCCGCATGTTGACGTGGGTGCTTGACCGGCAGGCCTCCACGCTGGTGGTAGCGATCGGTACGCTGGTGTTGGCGGTTGTGATGTATGTATTTGTTTCTAAAGGATTTTTTCCAACGCAGGATACGGGCGTGATCCAGGGTATTTCGGATGCC
>VFLF01000211.1 GCA_009885185.1 Nitrosomonadales bacterium
ACTCGCGCAATCACTGGCGTGTGAAGTAATCAGCGTGGATTCCGGGCAGATCTACAAGGAAATGAACATCGGCACCGCCAAGCCGGACGCCGAATTCCTGAAGCACACGCCGCATCATCTGATCGATATCATCGAACCACACGAATCGTACTCGGCTGTCAGGTTTCGCGACGATGCGCTCACCCACATGCGTGAAATTACCGAGTGCGGCAAGATTCCGCTGCTGGTGGGCGGCACCATGATGTATTTCAAATCCCTGATCGAGGGCATGAACGATCTGCCGGAAGCCGACCCGACGGCGCGTCTGCTAATCGACACCATGGCCGAGGAAAAAGGCTGGCCCGGCGTGCATGAACATCTGAAAGCGGTGGACCCGGAATCCGCCGCGCGGCTCGACCCCAACGATTCGCAGCGCATCCAGCGCGCGATGGAGATTTATTACATCACCGGCAAGCCGATGGCGGAATGGCTGAAAAAACCCAAGTATGTGTACTTCCCGTATACGCCGATTCGCATCGCCATCACGCCGGGCGACCGCGGCGTGCTGCATGAGCGCATCGCCACGCGCTTTGACGACATGCTCAAGGGCGGTCTGGTGGAAGAAGTCGCGCGGCTGCGTGATGAATACGTGCTCGAATCCAGCATGCCCTCAATGCGCTGCGTCGGCTACCGGCAGACGTGGCAGCACCTGAACGGCGCGTTTGGTCTCGACGAACTGCGCGAACAAAGCATCGCCGCCACGCGCCAGCTCGCCAAGCGGCAACTCACCTGGCTGCGCGGCATGAGCGACGAAGGCAACATCGCGGATTTCGACTGCCTCGCGCCCGACATGGATACGCGCATCCTCGACTATATCCGCCAGGAACTGGAAGCGCACTACGCCACCGAAGGCGCGTAACGTAACGCTGGCGGCCGAAGACGCGTAGCGTAACGCTGGCGGCGGAATGTGCTGCCTGACCAGCACCAGCAGCCCAGCTAATCGCGTTACTCTTTTTGTTTGACTTCGGTCAGCACCTGGCCGCGCGCAAAACTCACTTTCAGCAACTCTCCAACGGCAATCGAGTCCGCGTCCCGCACAATGGCGCCGCCGGCGGTTTCGGCAATGCTGTAACCGCGCTCCAGCACCAGCCGCGGATTCAGTGCGTCGATATGTGCCTCCGTCCGCATCAGTCGCGACCGGGCCGATTCCAGATTCCGCCGCATAGCCTCCCGCAGCGAGCGCAACGCCTGCTGCACGTCGCGCTCGCGTGCGGCCACGTCGGGGCGCGCATTGCGCAAGCCCTGCGCCGCCGTGCTCACCGCCCACGCGCGGCGCTCGGCCGCATGCGTGTAAGCGCCTTGCAGGCGGCTCGCCAGATGCGCCAAATGACGCATGCGCTCGCGGAGTCGTTCGCCGGGATGCGTCAGCCGCCGCGACAGGTAATCGAGTTTCTGCATGCGGTCTTCCAGCGCGCGGTGGGTGGCTCGCATCAGCGCGCCGCCCAGCTGCTGCACCTGCTCGCGCAGTTCAGCGCGGTCGGGACTCGCCAGTTCAGCCGCCGCCGTGGGCGTGGGCGCGCGCGCGTCCGCGACAAAATCCGCGATGGTGAAATCGGTTTCGTGGCCAACGCCGGTGACCACCGGTATCGAGCACGCATGTATCGCGCGCGCCACCACCTCTTCGTTGAATGACCACAGGTCTTCGATGCTGCCGCCGCCGCGGCACACGATCAACACGTCGCACTGGTCTTGTTCGGCACGCACCGACGCCGTGGCGATCGCCTGCATGATTTTCGCCGCCGCCCCCTCGCCCTGCACAGGCGTTGGGTAAATCACCACGGGTATCGACGGCATGCGGCGCTTTAACGTGGTCAGCACGTCGCGCAGCGCGGCGGCTTGCGGCGAGGTCACCACGCCGATGGCACGCGGGAAGGCGGGGATCTCGCGCTTGCGTTCGGCGGCAAACAGGCCTTCCTTGTCGAGTTTGGCCTTGAGCTTTTCAAACGCCTCGCACAGCGCCCCCAGTCCGGCGCGGCGCATCGCCTCGACGTTCAGCTGGTATTTGCCGCGCGCCTCGTACACCGTCGGCGCCGCGCGCACCTCCACTTGCATGCCATTGTCCGGCTGCCAGTCAATGTGCTGCGCCTTGTGGCGGAACATCACGCAATCGACCTGCGCGGCGGCGTCTTTCAGCGTGAAATACCAGTGGCCGGAATCGTAGCGCCGCAGATTGGAGATTTCGCCCGCCACCCAGGTCAGCGGCAGGTTTTGTTCGATGGTGGCGCGCACACGGCGGTTTAACTCGGTGACGGTAATCACCGGCGCACTCATCGGAGCATCCACCGGCGGCTGGGCAAAAAGGTCGGGGCTAGAAAACATCGCGCGATTCTACCCGCGCCCGCCCGCAGGTAGGCAAACTCCCCGGTTTATGTGGTTTTGCCCTTGATTTAACGGACATTTTTTACCCGCCCCCAGCAACATCATCCACAGTATGCGGCAAGTCCTTGTTGTAAAAAT
The DNA here is from genome assembly GCA_009885185.1 of Nitrosomonadales bacterium. Next base: position 2,497 of record VFLF01000211.1, read on the forward strand.
GCTTTTGGGGCCGCTCATCGGAGAAAATATTTAAGTGCTTGTTTTTATTAATTATTTAATTGAGGACATTTCTTAGGCAAAGGCAAATTCTCCAATTAGCAACCCCACTTAGGCCACTTCAACACAGGCTGCACACAGAGTTATCCACAGCTTCTGTGGAGAAGTGGGCAAGCACCTGAAAACAAAGGCATGTAGCGATTAGTGCAGGCAAGGCGGCATAGACGCACCCGTATACCCAACAGTGCCGCCGACACGCCGAACCACACGCGCCTGAACTTGCCGAAAACCCAATCACAATATATAGTTAGCGAAATATTCTCAGGGGGTTTATATAGTGTTCTCCATCATCCAAGCGGCAGGCTGGCCCATCTGGCCACTGATACTCGCGTCGGTCATCGCGCTGGCGATTATCGGCGAACGACTGTGGACGCTGCGCGACGCACTGGTGATGCCCCGCGGCTTGCTCACGCAAGCGGTGTCGGAATACCGCCAGAACGGCGCCACGCCGGCCTTTCTTGACCGACTGGCGGCTGGATCGCCTCTGGGTCAAATCCTCTCGGCGGGCCTCAAGAACATCAAAGGCTCTCCGGTGGTGCTGAAGGAATCCATCGAGGAAGCCGGTCACCTGGCGGCGATCAGCCTCGAGCGTTTTCTCACCACGCTGGGAACCATCGCTGCGGTGTCGCCGCTGCTGGGCCTCTTTGGCACGGTAATCGGCATGATTGAAATTTTCGGCTCCACCTCGCCCTCCGGCAACAGCAATCCAGTGCAACTCGCTCACGGCATTTCGATTGCGCTCTACAACACCGCATTCGGTCTGGTGGTCGCCGTGCCCAGCATGATTTTTTATCGTCACTTTCGCGGCAAGGTCGATACACTGCTGATTGAAATGGAAATGCAGGCGACCAAGATGGTCGAAATCATCCACGGTGAACGCCAGGCATGAAATTCCGCATCCGCGCCTTCCGGGAAGAGCCGGAGATCAACTTTATTCCGTTGATCGACGTGCTGCTGGTGATACTGATCTTTCTGATCGTCACCACCACCTACACGCGGCAGGCCGAACTGCAAATCAATCTGCCCACCGCAGACACCTCGAAAGCACCCGACCGTGTGGATCAGATCGACGTGGCGATCGACGCCAGCGGCGCCTACGTGGTCAACAAAACCGGCGTCACCTACAGCACGCGCGATGCGCTGGCGAACGAGCTAAAGCGCGCGGCGGGCGACACCAAGGATCCGGTAATCGTGATCAGCGCCGACGCGCAGGCGTCGCACCAGTCGGTGATACGGGTGATGGAAGCCGCGCAGTTTGCCGGCTACGGCAAGATTACCTTCGCCATCCAGACCGCGAAAAAATAGTCCCGCCCTCCCCCTTCGTATTGTCCGTGGCGCTCGCGTGATATCCGGCCATCCGCAATCATGGTCGCAGTTCACCGCGCTATCGCTGCTGCTGATGCCGCTATCGTGGCTCTACGGCATTGTTGTCTCGCTGCGCCGCGCGCTGTACGTCGCGGGCATACTGCGCAGCGAGCGCCTGCCGGTACTCGTCATCGTCGTCGGCAACATCAGCGTGGGCGGCACCGGCAAGACACCGCTGGTGTTGTGGCTGGCCGACTATTTGCTGGCGTCCGGCTTCAGGCCCGGTATTGTCAGTCGAGGCTATCGCAAATCCGCTAACCCATCGGGAGAGAACGCTCCCCGCGCCGTCGGCGCCACGGACGACGCCGCCGCGTGCGGCGACGAGCCGGTGCTGCTGGCGCGGCGCAGCGGCTGTCCGGTATGGATAGGCGCGGATCGCGTCGCGGCGGCACGCGCGCTGCTGGCCGCGCATCCGCAATGCAACATCATTCTGAGCGACGACGGCTTGCAGCATTACCGCCTCGCGCGCGACGTTGAAATTGCCGTGGTCGATGGCCTGCGCGGATTCGGCAACCGCCTGCTGCTGCCGGCGGGTCCGCTGCGCGAACCGCTGTCGCGTCTGGATACCGTCGATGCCGTGGTGATACGGCAGAACGACCCGCCGCCTGACACTTCCGGCGGCAGACCTGCGCCGCGATTCGCCATGCGACTGGAAGCCGGCACGTTTCGCAATCTGCTGCATCCGCAAACGGTGGTGAATGCCGACCACTTTCGCGATCAACCGGTGCACGCGGTGGCCGGCATCGGCAACCCCGATCATTTCTTCAATACGCTCAAACAGTTCAGCCTCGTGTTCACTGCACATCCGTTTCCGGATCATCATGCCTACACGCCAGCGGATCTCGCGTTCGCGGACGGTAACGCAGTCGTGATGACGGAAAAGGATGCGGTAAAATACGAACGCTTTTCGAAAGAGTTCACCGAAAAATGTTGGGCGCTCGGTGTCACGGCGCATGTCGATACCGGTCTGGGCAACCTGCTGATCCAGCGTATCGAACACTCACGAAGGAAACACTGAATGGACGCCAAGCTGCTCGACATCCTCGCCTGCCCGCTGTGCAAGGGGCCGCTGGTGTACAAAAAAACCGACGCGGAACTCATCTGCAAACCCTGCCGTCTGGGTTATCCGATCAAAGACGACATCCCGGTGATGCTGGAAGACGAAGCGCGCAAGGTTCCTCCCGAGGAGGAACTGTGAACGGGTGAACAAGTGAATGAGTGAACGGGTAAGGTCAACCCCAAGATATCACTCGTTCACTCGTTCACTCGTTCACTCGTTCACATGATTTTTTCAGTCATCATCCCCGCGCGTTACGCTTCCACGCGCCTGCCCGGCAAACCGCTGGCCGATATCGCGGGCAAGCCGATGGTGGTGCGCGTTGCCGAGCAGGCGGCCAAAAGCGGCGCGCGCGAGGTGATCATTGCCACCGATCATGCGGGCATCAAACGCGCCGTCGAAGCCCATGGCTTCGAGGCGATGATGACGCGCACCGATCACGCCACCGGCACCGACCGGCTGGCGGAAGTCGCGAAAAAACGTGGCTACGCCGCGCGGCATATCGTGGTCAATGTGCAAGGCGATGAACCGTTGATTCCGCCCGCGCTGATCCGCGATGTCGCCACCAGCCTTGCCGCGCACCGCGCCGCAGCCATCGCCACGGCCTGCCACCGCATTTCCAGCGCTGCCGAATTCGTCAACCCCAACGTGGTGAAAGTGGTGATGGATCACGCGGGTTACGCACTGTATTTCAGCCGCGCGCCCATCCCCTGGGCCAGGGATGCGTTCGCGACTATCACCAAGGGAATTCGTGACATTACCCGCCTGCCGCCGGGTCTGCCCGCCTACCGCCATTTGGGCATTTACGCCTACCGCTGTGGCTTTCTCGCTGCCTTCAAAAAAATGCGACCGGCGCCGCTGGAGCAATTCGAGGCGCTGGAGCAATTGCGCGCTCTCGCCCACGGCCATCGTATCTGCGTCGCCGTGACCCGCAAGGCCCCGCACCCCGGCGTGGACACCCCCGAAGACCTCTTGCGCATGCAGCGCCACTACCGCCGCCCGAAGTGACGTGGGCGGGGCCCCTGCGGTATAATTGCTTCATTATTAAAACAAATTTGGTCGAATCCCCAGTCCGGGCCCTTGCCCGAGGCGAAGCGGATTTTGGACCCTTTGTCTAACCCGTTGTTCTGGTTTCTCTTTTCACTATGCGCATTCTGCTCCTCGGCTTGCCGGGTGCCGGTAAAGGCACGCAAGCTCAGTTCCTGATAACGAAATTCGGCATCCCTCAAATTTCCACCGGGGACATGCTGCGCGGCGCCATGCGCGCCGGTTCGGCACTAGGCACTGAAGCCAAGAATTACATGGACAAGGGCGAGCTGGTGCCCGACGAACTGGTAATCGAACTGGTGAAAGAGCGCGTCAAAGCGCCCGATTGCGCCAACGGCTTTATCATGGACGGTTTTCCGCGTACGCTGCCGCAGGCCGATGCGCTGCGCAAGGCCGGCATCGACATCGACTCGGTGGTCGAGATCGAAGTCGGCGACGGCGAAATTCTGCGCCGCATGAGCGGCCGGCGCGTGCATCTGGCCTCGGGCCGCAGCTATCACGTGGAATTCAATCCCCCCAAAGTCGAAGGCAAGGACGATGTCACCGGTGAGCCGCTGGTGCAGCGCCCGGACGACAACGAAGAAACCGTGAAAAAACGCATCGCCACTTACCATGCGCAAACCAAGCCGCTGGTGAATTATTACCTCAAGTGGGCCGACAGCGGCGACCCGCGCGCGCCGCGCTACGCCAATATCTACGGACGCGGCTCGGTGGAACATATCCGCGACAAGATCTTTGCCGCGCTCTCCAAGATAAAACCCTGAACGCGCACCGCCACGGTTTACAGCCCGATCAAAAACGTTTTTTAAAAAAAGTTGGTTTATTTTTGTTTAATGTGAAGGGAGAAAGTTGAAATGACTGCATATCAGGGACTGACGCTCGCCATCGCGTGCGCGGTGATCGGGATCATCTTCGGCGGCCTGTGGGCCAAACAGGTCATCAGTCAGCCGGACGGCAATGACCGCATGCGTGAAATCGCGGCCGCCATCCATACCGGCGCGGTGGCGTATCTGTGGCGGCAATACAAAACCATCGCCATCGTCGGCGTGGTGTTGTTTGTCATCATGATGATCTTCTTGAGCAAGGCCACCGCCATCGGCTTTGCGATCGGCGCGATATTGTCGGGCCTCGCCGGCGTGATCGGCATGAACGTTTCCGTGCGCGCCAACGTGCGCACCGCCGAGGCCGCGCGTAAGGGGCTGAATGAGGCGCTGCATATCGCGTTTCGCGGCGGCGCCATCACCGGCCTGCTGGTGGTTGGTCTGGGTCTCCTGGGCGTGGCGGGCTTTTTCGCGGTGCTGTATCTCGGTATGGGCATGTCGCTTAAGGATGCGGTGCATCCGTTGGTGGGCCTCGCTTTCGGCGGCTCGCTGATTTCGATCTTCGCGCGTCTGGGCGGCGGGATTTTCACCAAGGGCGCCGACGTCGGCGCGGACCTGGTCGGCAAGGTCGAGGCCGGGATTCCCGAAGACGACCCGCGCAACCCGGCGGTGATCGCCGACAACGTGGGCGACAACGTCGGCGACT
>VFLF01000811.1 GCA_009885185.1 Nitrosomonadales bacterium
CAGGAATACCGCGACCACCGGTGCGGCCAGGCACAGCAGGATGGTTTCCGCATGCCGACAGGTGCCGCGCAGCGCGCCAGGATTTTTTGCCGCCATCGCGGACAGCACCGGGAACAGCGCGCCGAGGACGCTGGCGGAAATGATCCAAGTCTTGGTGATGATTTCGTAGGGTGTCACGTAATAGGCCACGGCACCGACCGAAACGGTCGCGGCGATGGCAAAGCGATCAGTGACGATGATCAGCGGATTGATGAAGTTGGATACGGTCAGCCAGCCGCCATAGGTGGCCAGCCGCAACAACACGGTGCGCTCGATGCATCCCGGCGAGGCCGCCGCAGGCAGCAGCCGCAGGCAGGCAGCAGCATACGCAAGCAGCACCACGAGGCGGGCAATGGCGATGACGGCAACCGCCACCGGCAATCCGGCGGAAAACTGTAGTGCGATTACTGGCCCGGCAAAATTTACGATGCCGGCGGGGATGCGGATGAGGTTGACGAGGTCGAAGCGGTGAAGCCCTTCGAGCATGCCGCGCAAGGCGGCGGAGATGACGATGGCCGGCACCGAGGCCGCCAGCCAGTACAGTGCAAGGGTAGTTTCGCCGACCAGTTCTGGCGGCACTGCGAATGCCCGGGCGGCGAGCCAAGGGGCCAGCGCGGCAAACACCACGCCGCCGAATAGGCCCAGCGCGGCATGGAGCAGCAGGGAATTGTGCATCAGCTTGCGCAGGCCTTGCGGGTCCACGCCTTCCGCAACCAGTTTTGTCGTACTCTGCCCGAGGCCAAAATCGAACAGCCCGAAGTAACCCATGACCATCCACGCAAGTCCGAGCACGCCGAAACGATCGACGCCGAGCGTGGACACCAGCAAAGGAATGCACAGCAGTGCGACTGGCAGCGGCAGCATGGCCCCGAGCAGGTTCCAGCCTGTGTTGCGGGCCATACTACTGCCGGATTGGATCGAGGTCATGTGAGGAATGCGTCTATCGCAGCGGGCGTTACAGGGCAAAAGTAGGATTGCATGTATTCCTGCGTATGCCGAAGGGAGTAAGCGCGCTCGCCAGGTTGGATTGCGTTGATGTTGTCTAGTGCATCGAGGAACTGCGCTGGGGTACGTGCGCGTCGCCACAATGTTGGTGGGTCGATGACCGGGTCTGGAATGACGATTTCGCCCAAATCCAGATTGATCACTGGTTTACCCATCATCAGGCATTCCAGTGCAACGGTTGATGAAGCATAAACCGTAACTGTACACCAGTTCAGATTGACTGAGAGCGGGGAATTGGAGAAATCGTGCACCCGCTCACGAAGCCAGTCGCGCAAATGACCGGGTAGCAGTGAAAGTGGGAATTCCGGGTGTGGGCGGACGCCGATTTCCAAGTCAACACGAAGGTTGAGAACGGCTCTTATAAATTCTACAGCCGCTTCTAGTTCGAAGCGGCTGGACGAAAGGGCCAGAAGAATTCGCGTTTTACCTTCCTCAAGTGATTGAGTAACAACGGCATCTTTACGGACTTGCCGCAATGCACATCCCGTCACAAAAATGTTCTGCGGATAATTTTCTTGCCGTTCCAAAAACCGACGGGTTACCTCACCAATCGTGACGATCAGGTCCGGCATCGGGGTGACAGCAGCTTCCTTTTTTGAATGCTGGAAAGTCACATGTCGCGGTGTCACGGAGGTGTGCTGATAGCCGATGATACGGCAACCGGGGTGCGCCTCTCGCAAGGCAAGTAGCAGCATTTTTTCCAGTGATTTGTTTTCAAACGGATAAATGAATCTGCTGGGTGTGTGCCGCCGGGCAAAATTCCGCAATGACCTGTAAACCAGCACGTTATGTAGATAGCCACCCTTGGCAACGTCCCAGCGCAAGGCCTCAAGCAACAACGCTTTTCCTCCCGGGGCGATACGGAAATTGGCTATTCCGGCTTGAGAGGGACGCAATGCGCTCCACGCCTCGCGCAGCGCTCCAAGCAGATCGGTATAGGAGGCCTGCAAGAAAAGCGGTAGGTATCGTTGTTTTCCAAAGGAAAGCAATCGTGGAAATACGGTTTTGTGGGGAGATTGGATGAAGGCTAAGTAATTTAGCCGAATAGGTGGCGAACGCTTCTCCATGAGTTGATGCAGTTCGCCAAAAAAAGGGTCAGTCTTCTCGCCGATGTTTTTGTCGACGTAGGTGAACGCGACAACATCAGACTCCGGGAACTTGAATTTGCTTTTCCAGCGAATAAGGGAATACCCAACACGAATAGTTTGCCAAACCAGTCTTAGCCCCAATTCCAGTTTGGAGAACTCCGGGTGGCCGCCTTCTTCGCGCAACTCGATAGAGCCGTGGATTTCTGCTGCTCCCAAGCGGATCATGGTGCGTTGTCCAACAGTTGCCCCAACGATATACAGATGATCGAATTCCATTTCTTCTATGATTTTAAGTGCCGCAAGAACCTCAAACAGGCGGTGTCCGAGCGGTGAGGACAGCAGATTTTTTGCGGTACTGGTGTAAGCCCACCACGATATGCTGGCATTTGCCGCGTTCTGAGCGCTTATTTCGCTAGTGAACAATTGCAACCATTGGTTGCCGTGCCGACGATAGATATCGGCGAGTGAAACCGGCACCAGAGAACCAGACGACTCTACAGGCGTCTCGACCGGTTCGTGAAGGTTGATC
>VFLF01000316.1 GCA_009885185.1 Nitrosomonadales bacterium
CCGATCACGCGCGGCGCTATCCGCATGCGCTCTCGGGCGGCCAACGTCAGCGTGTCGGTGTCGCCCGTGCGCTCGCGGTACAACCCAGGTTCATCGTCGCCGATGAGCCCGTGTCTTCGCTCGATGTGTCGATCCAGGCGCAGATCATCAATCTGCTCGAAGACTTGCAGAAAAAACTGGGCCTCACCTATCTGTTCATCGCGCACGATCTGGCGGTGGTGCGACATATTTCGGATCGCGTGATCGTGATGTATCTGGGCCGCGTGATGGAAATCGCCGACCGCGATGCGCTTTACGCCGAGCCGCTGCATCCGTACACGCAGGCGCTGCTCGAAGCGGTGCCGGTGCCTGATCCGCTGATAGAAGCCAAACGCGCGCATCGCGTGCTGGGCGGCGAAGTGCCGAGTCCGCTGACGCCGCCGGCGGGATGTGTTTTCCACACGCGCTGCCCGCGCGCCGATGCCGCGTGTAAGATGGCGCGCCCGCCGTTACGCGAGGTTCAACCAGGCCACTTCGCGGCCTGTATAAAAATCTGAACCCAAGGCAGCGGCGACGTCTGAATCGAGGAGAAAGCATCGGTGGTTTTGCATAAGTGTTTGTTTTTATTTATATTTTTGTATTCCCCTTGGGCGGCAGCACAATCGGCATCAGCGCCCCAAACCGGCGGCACACTTAAGTTCGCTGTCGTCGGCGAGCCGGGCAACTACGATTGTCATGCGCAGTCGTCATTCAGCTTTATCCACGCCGTGCGCCCGCACTACTCCACGCTGCTCGCAATTGTTACCACGGACACCACAAAATATCCGGCGGTGAAAGGCGATCTCGCGGCATCGTGGGCGGTGTCTGAAGACCGCCTCACCTACACCTTCAAACTCAAAACCGGCGTGCGCTTTCACGATGGCAGCGCGCTCACCGCGGAGGATGTGAAGGCCAGCTACGAGCGCATCCGCCGGCCGCCGCCGGGGGTAACGTCGGTACGCGCGGAACGCTACGCCGACATCGCATCCATCGAAACGCCCGACGCGCATACCGTGGTGTTCAAACTGGCGCGGCCCAACAACGCGATGCTGCTTCACTTCGCCAGTCCGTTCGATTGCATCTACAGCGCGGAAAAACTAAAGGCCGATGCGAAATTCCCCGAGCGCAACGTGCTCGGCACAGGGGCGTTCGTGTTCGACGCACACACGCCTGGCGCACAGTGGAACGGCAAGCGTTATGCGAATTACCACGACAAGGGCAAACCCTATCTGGACGGTTACGTCGCGCAATTCATGCCGCGCGCGAGCATGGCCGGCGCCTTGGCGAAGGGCGACATCCACGCGGAGTTTCGCGGGCTTGCGCCAACCGATCGTGATCAAGTCATCACGGCCATGGGCGCGCGCGCGGCGGTGCAGGAGTCGCCGTGGACCTGCGCCATGGTGGTGACCTTCAACACCGCAAAAGAACCCTTCAACACTGGTCGCGTGCGGCGTGCGCTGTCGCTCGCCATCGACCGCCGCGGCGGCGCGCAAGCGCTGTCGAAAGTGTCGATGGTGCGCCAAGTCGGCAGCCTGTCACGGCCCGGCACGGCGATGGCACTGTCCGACGAAGAACTTGCCGCGCAGCCGGGCTTCGGCAAAGACATCGAAGCCGCGCGTGCCGAGGCGCGCAAGCTGTTAAAAGAAGTGGGCGTAGCCGATTTGTGGTTCACGCTCTCCAGCCGCGCCTCCGACACGCTCTACGGCCCGGTCGGCGATTATCTGACCGCGCAATGGAAGCAGATCGGCGTCACCGTATTGCACGAACGCCACGTCCCGGCGGAATTCATGCAGCGTGTGCTGCGCGAACCGCCGGCCTTCGACGCCGCGCTGGATTTTGCCTGCGATCACGCCGATGAACCCAATCTGCAACTCAAGCGTTACCTGTCACACGACCGCACCGCCACCAACGCCAGCCGCCACACCGACCGCACCCTCGACAACCTGTACGACCGCCAATCAGGCGAAGCGGATACGCGTAAACGCCGCGAACTGGTGCGCGAATTCGAACGCCGCGCGCTGCGCCTTGCCTACACCGTGCCGGTGCTGTGGTGGCAGCGCAGCGTGGTGATGGATCGCACTGTGCGCGGCTGGCAGGTCACGCCGAGTCACTATCTTGGGCAGGAGTTGGCGGAGGTGTGGCTGGCGCGGTGATGTATTTCACCGGATTTGGCTTGGTCATATCCGGACTTGCTGATAGGAGACC
>VFLF01000247.1 GCA_009885185.1 Nitrosomonadales bacterium
GGGATCATGTCGCCGTGGGCGATCAAGCGGCTGACCGAATTCGGCGGCGATATATCGAAGTTTCGCGTGGCGCGGGTGCAGCCATCGGTGCTGCGCCAGATCGCAATTTCCAAGACCGAGCCGGGCGACGAAAACAATCAGGACATCAGTTCACTGGTGGGCAAGGTCGATATCCGCAAGCTCGATCAGTTTTCGCAAAACGACGCGGATGCTTACAGCTATTCCGGCGGCCTGTGTCTCGCCAATCAAGGCCTGCTTGAGTTCGTCGAGATGTTCAAGGCGCCGATCAAGATGCTGCACCCGCTGCTCACCGCCACGCAGGAGTGCAACTTCAAGGGAACCGAGGGCATTTCGGCGATTCCGTTTAACGGCATCATCCTCGCGCACTCGAACGAGTCGGAGTGGCAGACCTTCCGCAACAACAAGCACAACGAGGCGTTTCTTGACCGCATATACATCGTCAAGGTGCCGTATTGCCTGCAGGTGACCGAGGAAGTGAAGATCTACAACAAGCTGCTCACCCACAGCTCGCTTGCCAGCGCGCCCTGCGCACCCGGCACGCTGGAGATGATGGCGCAGTTTTCGGTGCTGTCGCGCCTGAAGACGCCGGAGAACTCCAGCATTTACGCCAAGATGCGCATTTACGACGGCGAAAGCCTGAAAGACCAGGACCCGAAAGCCAAGGCCTATCAGGAATACCGCGACTACGCCGGCACCGACGAAGGCATGAATGGCGTATCGACGCGTTTCGCTTACAAGATACTGTCGTCGGTGTTCAACTACGATCAGACCGAGGTGGCGGCCAACCCGGTGCATCTGATGTACGTGCTCGAACAGCGTATCGCGCGCGAGGATTTGCCGGAAGAGACGCAGCGGCGCTATCTCGATTTTATCAAAGGCTGGCTGGCGCCTCGCTATGCCGAATTTATCGGCAAGGAAATCCAGACCGCGTATCTCGAATCGTACGCCGAGTACGGGCAGAATATTTTCGACCGCTATGTTACGTACGCGGATTGCTGGATACAAGACGAGGATTTTCGCGATCCTGAAACCGGCGAATGCTTCGACCGCGCCGCGCTCAACAACGAGCTTGAGAAGATCGAAAAGCCCGCGGGCATCGCCAACCCGAAGGATTTCCGCAACGAAATCGTCAACTTCGTGCTGCGCGCGCGCGCCAATCATGGCGGCAAGAATCCGACCTGGAACAGCTACGAAAAGCTGCGCGAGGTGATTGAAAAGAAAATGTTCTCCAATACCGAGGACCTGTTGCCGGTGATTTCATTCAATGCCAAGGCATCGACCGAAGATAGCCACAAGCACGAGAATTTCGTCTCGCGCATGGTCGAGAAAGGCTATACCGAGAAACAGGTGCGGCTGCTGTCCGAGTGGTATCTGCGCGTCAGGAAGTCGGCCTGAGCGGAGCGCACACTGCCGTGATCCATCTCATCGATCGGCGCCTGAACGGTAACAACAAGAGCGCCGCCAATCGCGAGCGTTTTTTGCGGCGCTACAAGGAGCAGTTGCGCAAATCGGTCAAGGACATGATCGGCGAGCGTTCGATTACCGACATGGCCAAGGGCGGCAATGTACGCATCCCCGCCAAGGATATCGCCGAGCCGCGGTTTCGCCATGGGCCGGGCGGCGACCGCGAGACGGTGCATCCGGGCAACCGGGAATTCGTCAAGGGCGACACCATCAAGCGGCCGGAGGGAGGCGGCGGTGCAGGCGGCGCGGGAAACGAGGCCGGATCGGGCGACAGCGTGGACGATTTTGTGTTCAGCCTGTCGCGCGAGGAATTTCTCGACGTCTTCTTCGAGGATCTGGAATTGCCGCGCCTGCTGCGCAACGCACTGGGTCAGGCGATGCAGAAGAAATCCATCCATGCGGGATTCGTGAGCGAAGGCGCGCAGTGCAATCTGGCCGTGCTGCGTACTCTCAAAACCGCGCTGGGACGACGGATCGCATTGTCCGCTGCGATACGCGAGAAGCTGCGCGTGGCGCGCGAGAGCCTGCAAAACGCCCGCGCGCAGAACGCGGCGACGGACGTGATCGAGGCGCTGGAGGCCGAGATCGTTGTGCTGGAAAAACGGCTGGCGCGCGTGCCGTATCTGGACGAGCTGGACCTGCGCTTTCGTAACCGTGTGATGGTTCCCTCGCCGATTTCGCGCGCGGTGATGTTCTGCCTTATGGATGTGTCGGCCTCGATGGACGAGAGCCGCAAGGACCTCGCCAAGCGGTTCTTCTCATTGTTGTATTTGTTTCTGTCGCGCAAGTACGAGCAGGTCGAACTGGTGTTTATCCGCCACACCGACGAGGCGCAAGAGGTGGACGAGCAGACGTTTTTCCACGACACCGGCACCGGCGGCACGGTGGTGCTGACCGCGTTGGAACTTGCGCACCATATCGCCCACGAGCGGTATGCGGGCGGCGGCTGGAATCTGTATATGGCGCAGGCGTCCGACGGCGATGCCTTTGGCGCGGATGCGGGAAAAAGCGCGCGATTCGTGGCCGAAAATCTGTTGCCGCTGTTGCGCTACTTTGCGTACATCGAGGTATGCGAAGACAGCGGCGCGCATGCCAGCAGTCTGTGGGCCGGATACGACACGATCGAGGACGGAAATTTTGCCCGGCGGCGCGTCGGGCAGCGGTCGGAGATTTATCCCGTGTTCCGCGATCTGTTCAAGAAGGAGCACGCATGAACCCGATTTCCACCGGCTCCGACTGGGACTTCGAGCTGATCGAGCGTTATGAAAACGAGATCGGCAAGTGCGCGGCGGAGTTCGGCCTCGACACCTATCCGAACCAGATCGAGATCATCACCTCCGAGCAAATGCTAGACGCCTACTCCTCGACGGGGCTGCCCACCGGCTACCAGCACTGGTCCTATGGCAAGGAGTTCATCGCCAACGAACAGGCCTACCGCAAGGGACAACAGGGCCTGGCCTACGAAATTGTCATCAATTCGGACCCGTGCATCGCTTATTTGATGGAAGAGAACTCGATGATGATGCAGGCGCTAGTGATCGCGCACGCGAGCTACGGGCATAACTCTTTCTTCAAGGGCAATTTTCTGTTTCGCCAATGGACGCAGGCGGATGCCATACTGGATTACCTGGTGTTTGCGCGCCGCTACGTGATGGATTGCGAAGAGCGCCACGGCGTCACGGCAGTGGAAGACATGCTTGACTCCTGCCATGCGTTGAGGGATTACGGCGTGCATCGCTATCTGCGTCCGCCGCCGCTGTCGCGCAAGGCGGAACTGGCGCGCGGCGAAGAGCGGCGCGAACATGCGCGCGAGCAATACAATGACCTGTGGCGCACGTTACCGGCGGTGCGCGAGCCCGCGCAACATGGAAAAAGATCGTCGTTTCCCGCCGAAAGCGAAGAAAACATACTATGGTTCGTGGAGAAGTACTCGCCGCGGCTGGAGCCGTGGCAGCGCGAGATCGTGCGCATTGTGCGCAAGATCTCGCAGTATTTTTATCCGCAGGGGCAAACCAAGGTCATGAACGAAGGCTGGGCGACGTTCTGGCATTACACGCTGATTAACCGGCTGTACGACAAGGGGCTGGTCAACGACGGTTTCATGATCGAGTTTCTGCAAAGCCACACCAACGTGGTGGGCCAGCGCGGTTTCGATCAGCCCGGTTACGGCGGCATCAATCCTTATGCCCTCGGGTTTTCGATGATGCAGGATATTCGCCGCATCTGTGAAAAGCCCGACGCGGAAGACCGGCGCTGGTTCCCGGAGATCGCCGGTGCCGACTGGCTGAAGGTCATGGATTTTGCGATGCGAAATTTCAAGGATGAATCATTCATTTCACAGTACCTGTCGCCCAGGCTCATCCGCGAATTCCATCTGTTTGCGGTCGCCGACCATCAGGAGAATCCGTTACTGGAAATCGACAGCATTCACGACGAGGCGGGTTACCAGCGCGTGCGCCGGCTCCTGTCGGAGCAATACAAGCGCGACAACCTCGTGCCCGATATTCAGGTTGCCCGCTTCGACAAGGAAGGAGATCGCTCGCTGGTGCTGACGCATCAGATGCAGCGTGGCCGCCCGCTGGCTGCCATAGAGGCCGACGAGGTGTTAAAGCACATGGAACGGTTGTGGGGATTTAACGTGCGGCTGGAGACCGTACGCGAGGATGGTCGTGTCGAGGAAATCGCCGCGCAGGCGGCCTGAGCGGACGCCGGCAGTTTGACGGCAGCTTACGCTGTTGCCGTTTCGTTCTCTTTCACTGCGTACACATTGGCGATATCGGTGAGACCCTTGAATTCGATGGCGTTGCCGCAACCGTCGCTCAGCGTCATCAGCATCTGTTCGCGCACCGTGCCTTTTTGCGTGATACTGGGCTTGTTGATCCATTCAACGCCCAATTGCTCCGCGCGATGCGCGGTTTTCTGAAAATCCTCCAGCGTCATCACCACGCCGAAATGACGCAGCGGCGTGGATAGCGTGCCGCCGATCTTGCGCCCAGAGTCGCCGACGATATCGTCCGGCGCCAGATGCGCGACGATGTGGTGGCCGAAAAAATTAAAATCCGCGCGACCTTTCAGCTTGCGGCCTTCCGGACATTGCAGAATCTCGCTATAAAATTTGCGGGCCTGGTCAAGATCGCTGACCGCGAATGAAAAGTGAAACAGAGTGGCGCTCATGGGAGGCTCCTGAGTTGGGATGGTGCATGCTACGCCAGTGCTCACAGCCTTGCAAATCACGATCGAGGCTGGGGGCTGAGTGCGGATGTTGAATTCCCGGCGCACCGCCCCATGCGTCAAGTTGCACTATACTCACTCGAAGTGAGCTGCACAGTAACTTCTTGGTAAAAACGTTTGAGAATCAACGCGGATGCCTGACTATTTGAATTCGCCCGTGTGCGTGGCCGTCGCTGTGGTAATCGTTATGGTCACCGGCAATGGCGTATCACTTGCGCAAAACGCGCCGGCGAATTACCCGGTGAAGCCCATGCGTATGGTGGTGCCGTTCGCGCCGGGCGGCGGCACTGACGTGATCGCGCGGCATCTTGCCGCGCGCATGTCGGAATCGCTCAAGCGGCAAATCGTTGTGGACAATCGCGCGGGAGCCAACGGCATTGTGGGTACCGAGCATGTCGCGAATGCGCCTGCTGACGGTTACACACTGTTGCTTGTCTCCAGCCCGCATTCTGTAAACCCCAGTCTGTATGCGAAGCTGCCTTACGACACGGTGCGGGATTTCGCGCCAGTTTCTATGGCGGCGACATCGCCGTATGTGCTGGTCGTGCACGGTTCATTGCCGGTGCGCACTGTCAAGGAATTGATTGCGCTAGCGAAAGCGCGACCCGGGCAAATCGACTATGCCTCGGGCGGCTCCGGCAGTTCGGCGCATTTGGCCGCCGAGTTATTTAACCAGATGGCGGGCATCAAGCTGCGCGAGATTCCCTTCAAGGGCGCGGGGCCAGCGATGACGGCGGTGCTGGCAGGGCAGGTGGCGCTGGTATTCGGCAATGCGTTGACGGTGAAGCCGCACATTCAAAGCGGGCGGCTGCATGCACTGGGCATCGCCAGTCCCAAACGTTCCGCGTCCGCCCCTGAAATGCCTACCATCGCCGAGTCGGGCGTGCCGGGCTACAGCGCGGATGCGGTACTGGGGTTGCTGGCACCCGCACGCACGCCGCGGCCGATAATCGACTTGTTGAACGCCGAGGTGCATAAAGCGATGCGTTCGGCGGACATGCTTGATGCAATGAAGAACGTGGGCGTTGAAGTGGCCTTGAGCACCCCTGAAGAATTTGGCCGGCTTATCGAATCTGAAATTCAGCGCTGGGGCAAGGTGGTGCGTGCATTGAATCTGAAGGTGGAATAAGCATTACGCCGCCAACGCGTCGCGCAACACGCTGCCGTCTATCAGTTGCGCCAATTCGTTAAGCGTGCGCGGCGCGCGGCCGGTTTCCCCGGCTACCCACACGTCGGCCGGTAGCAGAATATCGAGTAAATCTGTTGTCAGCGTTCCTGGGTACGTCAGGTAGGGCCATGAATTCTCGACGCTCTTGATATCCAGCCCCGCGGCTTGCGCCACCAGCAGGCGGGCTTCCTGGGGATCGCGCTGCAATTGCATCGTGGCCGTGATCAGCGCGCGCACAAACGCAACAATTTTTTGCCGCGTCGCCGCGTCGTCGAGATGGGCCTGGGTGGAGCATAGGTTGAATAACTCGTGATAGACGCCAGGGTCGCAGAACTCGATCGCGTCCGCGCCGATGGCTAACTTGGCTTTCTGCGACTCCGGCTCCCATACCGCCACCGCGTCAATTTCGCCGTTGCGTAGCGCTTGCGGCATCAGGCTCAAGGGTGCAGCGGTCTTGGCCATGAAAGGCACGGAAATCACGTCCTGCTCGGTGAGGCCGACAGTGCGCAGCATCCGATCCAGAAAATACGCGCCTGACGACTTGGGCATCGTGCCGATTCTTTTTCCGCGCAAATCCGCAAGCCGGGCGATGCCCGCCAAGCGGCGACAAATGATGCGGTACGGGCATACCGCAAGTGTAAAAATAATGCGCAGATCGGGATTGGCGAACGAACTGCGCAGTACCTGTGTTTCTGAATTCGCCGCAACGTCGGATTTACCGGTGGCATCCAGACTAGGCAGGTCGTAAGGCTTCCCCCACAGACTCATCACGCCGCCGTGTTCGATGACGGTTTTGCCGGCGTAAATCCTGCGCGCAGCGAGCAATACCGGCGCCATTTCCAGCAGAGACAGATTGCCGTAGATGCGCAACTTGCCATCGATATTGTTGGTTGGTTTGGTCATGGTGCTCCGGGCTAACGCTCCACTTGCCTTCGCTTTTCCCAATCCATTTTTTTCTGCTTGGACTGACGCGCATTCATTTCCGCTTTAGTACGCCGCACGCCCCACGCATACACCGCCGCTAACGCGACAAGGCAGCACACACCCAGCACCACATGTCGGCTGACGAGCGTTTGCAAGCTCCAGCCATGCACATCCACCAGTGTCATGGCGTCGGTGGCCATGCCGCCAGTGGTGCCGTACGGGATGGCGCTTTCATCGCTGCGGGATTTCCACCACGTCGCGTACATATCGACATACGCCGCCGCGCCGATGACCACGAATCCCCAGCGCAGTGAGCCTTTGTAGAGCTGGGTGTTCTTGCCGAAAAAGAAACTCGCCATCAGCAGCGTGGCGAGGATCATGCCCGTGCCGTCGCCGCCGAAGGTGATCCACATATGCGCGGTTTTCGGGCTGATGCCCAGCGTGGCGATGGCTTGTAACAGGATCAGCGCGACACCCGCGTAGATGAGGTGCGGTTTGTTTGTCCTGCGTGCGCGAAACACCATGTAGCCGAGTGCGCCAAGCAGCGCGAGGGGTGCTACAAAGCCGCGTGTTTCGGGAACCATGGTTTTCCACAGCGTGGGTATCGCGGCGTAGCCGCAAAACCACGCCGTGACCGCGTGACCAAATTCATGCACCGGCATGGTCAAAAAAATACGTTGCAGCGAAGCACCCAGCCCGGAGGCTTGAAACGCGATGGCAATGCACAAGGTTACCGGGATCGCAGCCAGGCAAAACCGGTATTCGAGTTCGGCGTCGTGGACTGGCTTCCACTCGTCCGGCGATGTGTCCTCGTAAACCAGATCAGTGGCATCGGCTGCTTCAACTTCAACAGGGGCTTGCGCGATGGCGGGGGCCGCGCGACCATGGGTTTTGATCGCCTCGGCCTTGGCGTAGTCGGCCCCGCAACGCGGGCAGACGGAGCCCGTATCGCGCGGGGCGGAACACCACGGGCAGGTAGTCGTCACGTTTATACCGGATCACCAATGACAGTGTGCCATGAAGCCCAATTGTAGAATGGCCATGTCAACAATACCAAAGACTTGCATGTCGGTTGCGTGCTCCCCCTGAATCCGGACTGCTCGCGCCGCGTTTTCGGCTACAATTCCACTGGTAGTTCGTCGCACGACTTCATTTGCCGCCCTGCATCGGGTGGCATCCGTCCCCGGAATCTGTTCTTAACCTTCATTTTTTATCCGACA
>VFLF01000173.1 GCA_009885185.1 Nitrosomonadales bacterium
CAAGGGGCTGTCCAGCATACTGAGTCGGCTGAACCGTGGAATTTGCGGCGCACCGACGTGCCCGACGAGAAATCGCGCACCACCGGACAGCCGCTGAAAGCGATGCTGAAGGCGGATAAAGAAGCGGGTGTCATCACGTTGGATTCCGAAACCTCGCTTGCCGGCGTGCCTGCCGAGGCGTGGGAGTACAAGCTCGGCAACCGCAGCGCGCTGGAATGGATACTCGATCAATAAAAGGAAAAGACGCCAAAAGACCCGACCATCCGCGAGAAATTCAACACCTACCGCTTCGAAGATTACAAAGAGAAAGTGATCGACTTACTCGCGCGCGTGACGCGGGTGTCGGTGGAAACGCAGCGCATCGTGGGCGAGATGAAGCGCGCGAAGCGTTGACAGGGAGTGCGGCTCAAGTGTTCCCTTGTTGCCGCCGCTAATAAACCGCACCTGGTGGTACATCGGTTTCATCGGTCGTGGGGTAAGCCGCCGCGAGATCGTCGCTCAGCCGCCAGTAATTTCGCAGCACCACGGCCATACAGGTAGCGCTGTGCAGTGGATCGCGCACCTCGTGCGCGGTTGGCATGGGGTGGCCGACAATCGAACCCAACGCTGCCGCCTCGGCGGCCATTTCACGCACACGCCCCGCGTCGCGACCGCGTAGTTCGCCCAGTGTGGCGTCCCACTCGAATTCGAGCGGTTCGTCGTGTGCGGTCAGTGATGCAAGCTTGTATTTCTGGAACATGGCGTAATGCCTCTGCGGGAGGTTTCACTACCTGAGAATGTAAGATTGAGCGCGAAGCGCTGGGCCTACTCAACAGCTACTCGCGCTGGTGCTGGCGTAAAACTTGGCATCAAGCGCATGTACTACAGGTCAATGCAAACATCAGTGTCGAGGAGGTACGGCGCGCTCATGTAGAACGAAAGTCACGGGACTCCGTAGCTTCGGGCTGCGTGCGCTCGATCTGGAAATCGGCATCGAAGGCATCGAGCAACTTCTTATAGCGCGCGCCCTTGTATTTCTTGGGAAACAGTATGACCATATCGCCTGCTTTCTTGATAACAACCTCTTCGCCTTCAAAGCGAGAATCGACGGGCAGCCGTACGAATTGGCTGTTGCCACGGGTGAATATGCGTGTGATTTGTATGATGGCGGCCTCGGATAACGATAGGCACAGAGCATATACTTTATTTTCTCTTGCCTGAAACACTTGCTCTTGGTGTATTAGGGCGACTTACATTAAGCTCTTGTTTTTAAATAATTTTGTAACTGTTCAGCCTGAAGGGCTTGTACATTGAATTATAGCGGTGTAGTCTATGAAGCATGCAGGAACTGCCGGATTTATCCAAGCTAAGCCACGAGCAAAAAGACGCTCTGATTTTGTTTTTGTTTCCCTTGATCGAAAAGGTTCAACGATTAACGGAATACACAGAAAAACTGGAAGCGAAGGTAACCGAGCTGACAGCCAAGGTAGCTGAGCTGGAGGCACGGCTGTCAAAGAATAGCCAAAATTCCAGTAAGCCACCGTCGAGCGACGGACTAAGGAAAACCCAGTCATTACGCAAACCTTCCGGCAAGCATCCGGGTGGTCAGGCAGGGCATCCTGGCAAGACGCTTAAACGTGTCATGCATGCGGATAAATTTGTTGACCATGGCTTGCCGGAAAAATGTAATGAATGCGGTCATCGCCTTGATGCAGCGGCAATCGAAATGCACGAATCCCGGCAAGTATTTGATATACCTATCGTGCGCTATGAGGTGACGGAGCATCGCACGTATCAAGTGCGCTGCGCTTGCGGCCAGATACACCAAAGTGCCTTCCCCGAAGGTATTACTGAGACAGTTCAATACGGCCCTAATGTAAAAGCCTTGGGGGTGGATTTGGTCCATGGGGAGTTTGTTGCCCTATTGCGCAGCGCCAAATTGATTGGCCGGCTGTATAGCCTGCCGCTTTCTGCTGCTACGGTTCTGGGCTGGATTGGAGAAGCCAGCATACGGGTTAGGCCTCATGTAGAGACCGTCAAAGAGAAATTGATGGCAGCCCTGTTGGCCCATGCGGATGAATCGGGTTTCCGGGTCGCCTCCGCTTTGCATTGGCTTCACATTGTCGCTACTGAGAAATTGACTTGGTATGGCGTCCACGCCAAACGGGGATTTGAAGCGATCAAAGACCACGGTATCCTGATCCATCGGACGGGTGCTCTGGTGCATGACTGCTGGAGCCCGTATTGGCGTCTGAACTGTCTGCATATTCTTTGCAACGCCCATTTGGTTCGTGAATTAAACTTTGTTCACGAGTCGACGCAGCAGGATTGGTCCTTGCGCATGAGCCAACTCTTGCTGCGGGCCAACAAGCAATGTGAAAAAGCCCGACAGGCGGGGCAAACGCAGCTTCATTCATGGCAAATCAGACGTATCAACAGGGCCTATTGGGCATTGATAGCCCAAGCAAGCGGAATAAATCCAGCCGTTAAACGAAACGACAAAAAACGCGGAAGAGTCAAGCAATCCTTTGCCTTCAATCTACTGAAGCGACTGCGAGACCATGCGGATGAGATTCTGCATTTCACGAAAGATTTGAACATCCCGTTCACCAATAATTGGGCCGAGCGTGCCGTTCGAATGCCAAAGGTGAAGTTGAAAATATCGGGATGTTTCCGCACATTGAAGGGGGCGCAGGACTTTTGCAATATTCGCTCCTATCTCGATACCATGCAAAAACAGGGACATAATATCTTTGAAGTATTACGCGCCACCTTCAATGGCTATGCACCTTTGCCTGCTTGAGGGTGAACAGTTACATAATTTTAATTTGGAATGTCTATGAAACTCGGCTTTTTCACCATGCCCATCCATCCGCCGGAGCGGAACTATACGCAGACGCTGAAGGAGGACCGCGAGGCGATTTTGCTGGCGGATAAACTCGGTTACAGCGATGCGTTTATCGGCGAGCACACCA
>VFLF01000309.1 GCA_009885185.1 Nitrosomonadales bacterium
CCATCGCGCAACGCCAGCGTCGCAACGAATCAGTTAACGCCGGATCGCCCACGGTTTGTATGCGGCGGCGCATCGCTTTCACCTTGGCGTCCTTGACTCTGCCGTGATCGTGCGATGTCGCAAAGGTGACGGTGCCGTCCACCAGCATCAGCGCCAGCAGATGCTGCACGGAAATATCCGGCGAATCCCGGTCGTTGACCATCTTGAGTTCTTTGTCGGGCATGCGCGCGACGAGTTTCACTACATCCGCTGCACGCAGATGATGCTGGTCGATCAAGTCCTGAAGCACATGCAGCGGCCCTTGTACCGGGCCGCCGGCCGACCAGCATTTGATGCCGCAACGCATGATTTCGTAGTCGCGCCCAAGACCGCGCGCGAGTTCGTCGGCGTTGCCTTCCGGCGAATAGGTCGCGAGAAAATTGTTCTCGCCCGCAAACACATCGTCCACGCCGCTAAAGCCGGACTGCACCATCAGCGCGGCCTGCACGCCGTTGTGCGCGGGCATGCCACCGACGGCGAATGCTTTTTCAACATGCAGTGGATCGCGCAAGCGCGTGTACAACCCCGACGATTGCTGCCCGGCATAGGTAAAAACATGGCGCACCTGGCGCGCGTCGAGCTTCAACAGCGCGGCTGCCGTCGCCGCCGCACCGAAGAGATGGCCGAATGTGCTCGATACCGGCACGGGCGCCAGCGCCAGCAGCGTGCGCGCGCACACGTCATAGCCCAGCACCATCGCGCGCAACATCAGCTTGCCGGAGAGTTGCTCGCGCTCGGCAATCGCCAGCGCGGCGGGCGCCATGCACGTGCCGGGATGCGAGCGTGTCGGCGGATGCGTGTCGTCCGTTTCGTCGGCGTGTCCGCACATGCCGTTGGCGAGGGCAGCGTAGTTGGCGGAGGTGAGGATGCGCGTGCCCATGACGCCGGCTTCCGCCTTCGCTGTAATCTTGCTCACATAGCGCTTTGCTTGCAATCCGGGAACCAACCGGCTGCCGGAAATCATCGCGGCAAAGGTGTCGATCAGGTGCAGCTTCGCGCGCATCTCCACTTCGGGGGGCAGTGGATGGTTAAGCGCGCGCGCCACGTATTCACTGAGTTGCCGTGTGGGCGTGGAAATAACCGGCTTGGACGATTTCATGTGCAACCCTTCCGAAGATGATGATGCGACGCCGTATTACCGTTACTTCACCAACCCTAAATCCGCGAGCACGCTTTTCAAACGCGAATATTCGGCATCGAGCATGCGTTTTGCGTCCGCGCTGTTACGGTAGGAGTTGTTCCACAAATTGGCTTCGACATCTTTTTTCCATTCATCGGCCTGAATAAGCCGGGCGAACGTGCTGTCCCAAAACGCGAGTTGCGTCGGCGGCAAATCTTTCGGCGCCATGATGCCACGCCAGGTGTCCACCACGACGTCAACGCCCTGTTCCTTCCAGGTCGGCACGTTGGCCAGCGCGCCCCGCAAGCGCTGCGGCG
>VFLF01000132.1 GCA_009885185.1 Nitrosomonadales bacterium
GCGGCGCAAGTGTCGTGGGCGGCGCGGCTGCACGAAATCGGCATCTCCGTCGCCTACAGCGGCTACCACCGTCACTCGGCCTACATCGTCGCCAACGCTGACATGCCGGGCTTCACGCGCGAAGAACAGCACCGCATTTCGCAATTGATACTGGCGCACCGCCGCTCGCTGAAAAAAATCCTGCCCGAACTGGACGCAGCCACCGACTGGCGCATGGTGTTCGCGCTGCGCGTCGCGGCACTGCTGTGCCAGCGGCGCACCGCCAGCAATCCGCGCATCGAATCCGCCCGCGCGGGCGAAAACAAATTCCGCCTGGCAATCGACCCGGCGTGGGTGCTGCGTAACCCGTTGACCAACACCGTGTTGAGAGAAGAAATCCGCGAGTGGGAAAAGATCGGCTTTGACGTGAAAATCAGCGGGCTGTATGAGACGGATGACGGGGCGGAGGTTGAAGCGGGTGATTGAACGGGTGTTGTAGCCCGCGAGCAGCACAGGGTATTCCAGAGACAGCGTCCGGGGACGCCGCAACTTCACCGCAACCCATCTATTACCCGGCCCTGCGCTGCGCTCGAGTTTCATATAATATGAACTCAGGAGGAGTCAAAAAATGAAAGTCATTGCTTTTGCCGCATCCCTGATCACCAGCTTGGGTGCATCGCTGAACACCCACGCCCAAAACTATCCCGACCGCCCGGTACGTTTCGTGGTGAACTTTCCGCCGGGCGGTTCCACCGACTTTACCGCGCGCATCCTCGCGCAGCATCTGCCCGCTGTGTTCGGGCAAACCATCGTGGTGGATAACCGCGGCGGCGGCGGCGGTAACATCGGCGCGGATATCGTGGCCAAGGCAGCGCCCGACGGTTACACTTTTTTGCTCTCCGCCGAGGGGCCGATCACCATCAATCCGAGTGTGTATTCGTCGCTGTCGTACAACGCGATACGCGACATTCCGGCGGTGATGCAGGTGATTAAATACGCCAACGTGGTGGTGGTTCATCCGGGCATACAGGTCAACACGGTGAAGGACTTGATCGCACGCGGCAAATCACAGCCCGGCAAGTTGCGCTATTCGCACCCCGGCGTGGGCACCGGCAACCATCTCGCGGTGGAACTGTTCAAGATGATGACGGGCACGGATATCACCAGCGTGCCCTACAAAGGCGGCGGGCCGGCGGTGGTGGCCATCATCGGCAACGAGACGCAACTGTCATTCGCCACGCCCCCATCGGCCTTACCGCATGTGAAGTCAGGCCGCCTGAAAGCGATTGCCGCCACCAGCGCCAAGCGTTCCGCCGCGCTGCCGGATCTGCCGACGGTGGCCGAAAGCGGTGTGCCCGGCTTCGCGGTGGACGGCTGGGTAGGCATGTACGCACCCACCGGTACCCCGCCGCGCGCGCTGGAACGCATGCACGCCGAGTCGATAAAAATCCTGCGTCGTCCCGATATCACCGAACTCGTACTCACCGGCGGCTCGGAAGTCGGCGGCGCATCGATTGAGGAGTCACGCAAGATTGTGCGCGACGAGACGGCGATGTGGGCTAAGGGGGTGAAATCGACTGGGGTGAAAGTCGAATAGCGGGTCGAGCCGGTGGAATAGCGCAACCCGCGAGGCTACCCCGCGCGCGTACCCGCGATGTGCTCCGCCGCACGCAACCCGGTCACGCCGCCTTTTACCAGTCCGCCAGTGTATTCCACTTCCGGCCCGCCTTCGAGTCCGCCGGTGGCAGCACCCGCCACGTAGAGTCCCGCGATAATCGATCCGTCCTCGTGCAGCGCTTGCGCGTGTTCGTTGATACGGATGCCGCCCATGGTGTTGGTGATGCCGGTACACAGCGGCGCGGCGTAAAACGGCGCCTGCGCTATCGGCATCGGTTTGTATTTTTCCGTGGTGCGGCGCGGCGGTGTCAGGTTGAGCAGCGCGCCGCTGGCGTGCGCGGCGTTATAAGTTTGCACCGATTGCGTGAGCGCTGCCGCCGGCACGCCCATGACTTGCGCCAGCGCGGCGATGCTCTCGGCCTTTATCATCGTGCCACCCACCGCCGGCAAATGCGGATTTGGCGCGATCAGGCCGTTGCGTCCGAAGCCTTCCCAGATGGCGTGGTCGAATACCGTGAACGCCGACAACGGATCAGCCAGTTTGGTGATGGCGTTGGCGATATAAACGCCGCCGCGTCCTTCATCGACGAAGCGCGTGCCATCGGCGCCGATGATGAGGCCGGCGGTGGCCAGCGTATCAAGATACGGATAGGGCCACAGTTGATCGTTGGTCAGCGCATCGCGCGACAGCAAATGACCATAGAAGCGATCCATGCCCATCAGCTGCGCGCCGATGGCGGACGCCATGCGCAAACCATCGCCGTATCCGGTGCCTGCGCCGCGCTGCTTGAGCTTTTCAGGGTACGCGCAGATGTACTGGCGCACCAGATCAGGGTTGCCCTGAAAGCCGCCGTCGGCGATGACCACCGCGCGGGCGGTTAACCGCACCTCGCCATTCGCGGTGTCCGCGATCACGCCGCACACATGGCCTTGCTCAACCATCAGCGAGCGCGCGCGCGTGCCGCGCTGAATCGCGCCGCCGCGTTTCACCAGATTCTCGCCCAGCGTGCGCAGCAACACATCGCCCGCGCGGCCCTCCCAATCCAGCCCCGGCCGGCTGCGGCCGGGCGGCGCCAGCACCCAGCGGTGATACGCGGCGCCGCTGGCTTTCATGAAGCGCATGCCTTCGCCCTGCAGCCAGCTCACCACGCGTCGGCCTTCGACGGCGATGGTGGACGCCAGTGTTTCGCTGACAAAACCGTTGCTGCCATCAACGATGGCGCGCGTGAGCGCGGCGGGTTCTTCCATGATTTCGCGCATCGCTACGTGCAGCGTGCCGCCGGTGTAGCGCGTGTTGCACAAGTATTTTTCCGCGCTGCCTTGTTCGAGCACCAGCGCCTTGAGGCCGAGTTGCGCGGCGCGGTTGGCTACCGTCAGGCCGGCAATGCCGCCGCCGATGACGATCAGGTCTGCTGTGAGTGTATTCATATAAGTATTTGTTTTTAAAGTATTTTATAGTGGATCGGCCAAAACAACAAATTCAACGGCATCCGCCACAGAGGACACAGAGGTCACAGAGAACCGCGAAGTGCTTTGCCTCTGTGTTCTCTGTGTTCTCTGTGGCAAAAAGGGTTACGGGTTTTGATCGTCACGCTCAATAGATACGTATTTCTAATCAAGCCGCATACCTGATGCCTTGACGATGCGGCGCGCTTTTTCGATCTCGTTGCGCACGTAGGCGTCGAAGGCCGCAGGGTCACTGCCCACCGGATCGGAGCCGTCGCGCGTAAGGCGCTCGATGACATCCGGCGTTTTCAGCGCGCGCGTCACGTCGGCATGCAACTTGGCTATAAGCGGGCGCGGCGTGGCGGCGCCGGCGAACAAGCCATACCACGTGGTCGCCGCAAAGCCGGGCAACGCCGCCTCGGCGATGCTGGGCACTTGCG
Organism: Nitrosomonadales bacterium; assembly: GCA_009885185.1. The sequence continues at coordinate 3,483 of VFLF01000132.1, forward strand.
GCAACACGGGCGAGCGCGCGGCCGAGGTCACCGCCAGCGCGCGCAAGCGACCCGCGTTGGTTTGCGGAATCATCAGGAACGTGCTGCCAAACGCCAACTGCAACTGGCCCGCGATGAGATCGGTGGTGGCGGGCGCGCCGCCTTTGTACGGCACGTGTATCAGATCAATGCCCGCCATGGATTTAAACAGTTCGCCCGCCAGATGCTGCGGCCCGCCGTTGCCGGAGGTGCCGTAGCTCAGTTGTCCGGGGCGCTGCTTCGCCAGCGCGATCAGCTCGCGCGCGTTGCGCGCGGGCAGCGACGGATGCACCGTCAGCACCAGCGGCGAATTGGCGATTTGCGTGATACCCGCGAAATCGCGCAAGGTGTCGTACGGCAGCTTCGCGTGCAGCGCCGGATTGGTGGTGTGCGGATTGGCGGTGAGCAGCAGCGTGTATCCATCCGCCGCACTCTTGGCCACCAGATCGGAGCCGATCACCGTGCCGCCGCCCGAGCGATTGTCGATCATCACCTGCTGGCCCCAGGCTTCGGATAATTTTTGCGCCAGCGAGCGCGCAATCAGGTCGGTGCCGCCGCCGGGGGCAAACGGCACGATGATGCGCACCGGCTTTACCGGGAACACCAGTTCCGCGCCGTGCGCGGGCACGACACTCACACACAACAGCATGATGGCTCGAAGTAATGTCATTTGCCCGCCAGCCCCGCGTGTTTCACCACCGCCGCCCACTTGGCGATCTCCGCGCGGATCAGCGCACCGAATGCTTCCGCCGTGCCGCCCGCGGGCTCCGCGCCGTCAGCGCTGATGCGCTCGGAAAACTCTTTGGTCTTGATGAATTTATTGGCCTCCGCATTCAGACGCGTGATGATCGCGGCCGGCGTGGCGACGGGCGCGAGCAAACCATACCAGCCGATGTATTCATAACCCGGCACACCGGATTCGTTCACCGTGGGCACGTCCGGCAGCGAGGCCACGCGCTGCCTGCCGGTGACCGCCAGCGCGCGCACGCGGCCCGTTTTCAGATGCGGCCCCGCCGCCGGCAGGCTGGCGAAATACATCGACACCTGCCCGCCGATCAGATCGGTCAGCGCCGGCCCGCCGCCTTTGTAGGGCACATGCAGCAAATCGATTTTCGCCAGCATCTTGAACAGCTCGGTCGCCAGATGCGTAGAGCTGCCGCTGCCGCCGGACGCATAACTTAAATCCGCGGGACGCGCGCGCGCGAGCTTCACCAGATCGGCGGCGCTGCGCACCGGCACCGACGGATGCGTGAGCACGATGTTCGCCGCCGAGGCAAGCTGCACAATCGGCGCGAGATCCTTTTCCGGATGAAACGGCATCTTCGGCGCGAGGCTGATGTTCACCGCATGACTGATCGGCACCGCCAGCAGGGTGTAGCCATCCGGCGCGGCCTTGGCGACGACCTCGCTGCCGACAATGCCGCCCGCGCCGGGACGGTTATCGACGATCACGTTTTGCCCGAGGCCCTGTTGCATATGCAGCGCGGTCAACCGCGCGGTGAAATCAATGCCGCCACCGGGGGCGAAGGGCACGATGATGCGTAGCGGGCGGGTGGGGTAGGCCTGTCCTGATCCCTTCGACAAGCTCAGGACGGGCTCTGTCGAAGCGGTTTGCGCTTGCACGCTTGCGCCAACAGCGCACGCAGCAAAGGCGACGAAGGCCGCCAGCAAACGCACGCCGCGGTGATCCCTGCCCTTATTGCGTTTTGCATAACGCGTGGCAAACCAAATCCGTTCGCCCTGTCGAAGGGCGTGGACATGCAA
>VFLF01000277.1 GCA_009885185.1 Nitrosomonadales bacterium
ACCATCGAAGTGGTCGAGGGTGACCGCGTCCGCATCTTCGTGAGCAACAAGCTGCCCGAGCACACGACGATTCACTGGCATGGGCAGCGCCTGCCCAACGGCATGGATGGCGTGGGCGGCCTCACGCAGCCACAGATTCCCGTCGGCAAAACCTTCATCTACGAATTCGAGATGAAAAAATCCGGCACCTTCATGTATCACCCGCACGCCGACGAAATGGTGCAGATGGCGATGGGCATGATGGGATTTTTCGTGGTGCATCCGAAAAACCCGGCGCTGCACCGCGTCGATCGGGATTTTGTGTTTCTCATCAACTCGTTCGATATCGAGCCGGGCGCGGCAGTGCCGCGCGTGAACACCATGCTCGATTTCAATCTGTGGTGCTGGAACTCCCGCGTGTTCCCGGCGATTGCGCCGCTGGTCGTGCGCCAGGGCGACCGCGTGCGCGTGCGCTTTGGCAATCTCACCATGACCAATCACCCGATCCACATGCACGGCTACGATTTCGCCGTCACCTGCACCGACGGCGGCTGGGTGCCGAAAAGCGCGCAGTGGCCCGAGGTGTCAATCGATGTCGCCGTCGGGCAAATGCGCGCGTTTGAGTTCGTCGCCGACGCGCCCGGCGATTGGGCGATCCACTGCCACAAATCGCATCACACCATGAACGCGATGGGACACAAGGTGCCCACCCTGATCGGCGTCGATCATCGCGGCGTCGCCGAAAAAATCATCAAGCTGATTCCCGATTACATGGTCATGGGCGAGCGCGGCATGGCCGACATGGGTGAAATGGAAATGCCCTTGCCGGCGAACACGCTGCCGATGATGACCGGCCAAGGCCCGTTTGGCGCGCTCGAAATGGGCGGCATGTTCAGCGTGGTGAAAGTGCGCGAGGGGCTGGCGCGCAACGACTACAAAGACCCCGGCTGGTTCAAGCACCCGCCGGGCACGGTGGCGCGTGAATGGACGGGTGCGACACCCGTGGCGCAGCGGCCCGTCTCAGCGGTCCCACCCTCCCCCGCGGCGGCGAGTGATCTGCGCGCACGCAAGCCCGTTACCCATAAACACTGATCCATACCAATTAAAGGAAAAACGTTATGAAACAAATACTTATAGCACTTCTATTGAGCGGTATCATGGCCACCAACGCGGCGGCGCACGGCGACCCCAAAAAACCCGCCGCGAAAAAAACCAGTGTGGAAGAAAAAGTATTCGGGCGCGAAGGCGATGCGAAAAAAGTCACCCGCACCATCCACGTGGACATGAGCGACGCCATGCGCTACGCGCCGATGGAGATCACCGTCAAACGCGGCGAGACCGTGCGCTTTGTCGCCAAAAATTCCGGCAAGGTGATGCACGAAATGGTGTTGGGCACGATGAAGGAATTGAAAGAACACCTGGAACTCATGCGTAAGCACCCCAACATGGAACATGACGAGCCGCACATGGCCCACGTCAAACCGGGCAGCACCGCGCCGATGGTGTGGGAATTTACCAAGCCCGGTGAGTTCTACTACGGCTGTCTGATGCCGGGGCATTTCGAGGCCGGCATGGTCGGCAAGATCATTGTTAAATAAAGGAGAACCGCATGAATCAACGACGCAACGCACTGAAACTGCTGCTGGGCGGCATGGCACTTTGCGCAACCGCCCCTGCGTTCGCAACCGGCGACATTGAGGTCTATCACAGCCCCGACTGAGGCTGCTGCGGCGCGTGGATCAAGCATCTGCGCGACAGCGGTTTCCGTGTGAAGCCGATTCATGTCAAAGACCCCGGCGTGCATCGCCGCCGTCTCGGCATGCCCGAAGCGCTCGCCTCGTGCCACACCGGTGTGATCGAAGGCTACGTGCTGGAAGGTCATGTGCCCGCGCGCGAGCTCAAGCGCCTGCTGGCTGAGCGTCCGCGCGCGCTGGGATTGGCCGTGCCGGACATGCCGCGCGGCTCGCCGGGCATGGAGTCGAACGTCAGTGATCCGTACGATGTTTTTCTGGTGCAAAAAGACGGCAAGTACATGACCTACGCCCGTTACGGGCGCCGCAGTTAAACAACAAGCAATGATTAAAGGAGCACACCCATGAAATTATCTGCCCATGCAGTTCTGCTTTCCATCCTGTTCGTCACCCCGGCTTATGCGCAACAACCAGCCGCCGATCACGCCGGCCATCATGCCGCGCAGACAGCGCAGGCCGCGCCGCTGACCGACGGCGAAATACGCAAGGTAGACAAGGACGCCAAAAAGCTCACCATACGCCACGGCCCGATCAAAAATCTTGACATGCCGCCGATGACCATGGTGTTTCAGGTCAAGGACCCGGCCATGCTCGATAAAGTCAACACCGGCGACAAGGTACGTTTTGCCGCCGAAAAGGAAGGCGGCGCCTACATCGTCACCCGCATCGAGCCGGTAAAGTAGTCGCGGCAGGCCGGCGTCCAAGAGGAGTTGTTACGCACCTCTCGCGGTGCGTGGCAATACCACGGTGGCCTCCAGACCGCCCGTCTCGCGGTTTTTCAAAGTGATTCTGCCACCGTGCAGTTCGGCGACGCCGCGCGCGATCGCCAGCCCCAGACCGGTGCCGCCGGTGTCACGGTTGCGCGAGCCTTCGACGCGGTAGAACGGCTCGAACACTTTGTCGATTTCCGCCGCCGGTATGCCCGGCCCTTCATCGCGTATACGCAACACCAGTTGCGCATCACCGTCTTCGACAACGACGTGCGCACGCTGGCCGTACTTGATGGCGTTCTCCAGCAGGTTGCCGATGCAACGCCGCAGCGCCTGCACCCGCCCCGAATAAGGCGCGCGCGCCTCCCCTTCGATGGTGACCGTGCCGCCGGTCTCACCCAGGTCGCTTTGCAGGCTTTCGAGCAGCGCCATCACGTCCACCGGCTTCACCGGCTCGCTGGTCTCCATGCCGCGCAGAAAATCCAGCGCGGCGGCCACCATCGTTTCCATTTCCTGCAAGTCGTTGGTGAACTTGGCGCGTAACGCGGCATCGTCGAGCAACTCCGCGCGCAGCCTGAGCCGCGTGATCGGCGTCTTCAGATCATGCGACATGGCTGCCAGTACCTGCGTGCGCTCGCGGATATACCCCGCGAGCCGCGCCTGCATGGTGTTGAAGGCGCGTGCCGCGCGCACCACTTCCAGCGGACCGGATTCAGGCATGGGCGGACGGTGAATATTGCGTCCCAGTTCGTCGGCTGCGTCGGCCAGGGTCTTGAGAGGCTGGGTGGCCCAGCGCACCGCGATGAACGACACCGCCAGCACCGCCGCCAGCAGCACGGCAAGGCT
>VFLF01000402.1 GCA_009885185.1 Nitrosomonadales bacterium
AGCCTGGTTTAGCTTTGGCGCGGCTGACGATCTCCTTCAGCGTATTCAGTCCCCCATCTGGGTGAACAACGACGGTGTTGGGGGCCGATCCAAACATCGCGATCGGGTCGAATGTTTTCTCCACGTCATAGGACAGCTTACGTACGGCTGCATTCATGGTGTAGGAGGTGGAGATTATCAATAGCGTATAGCCATCTGCGGGGGCATTCGCCGCGATCTCGGTGCCAATGATGCCATTGGCACCGCCACGGTTGTCGATGATGCTTGATTGTCCGAGCCGTTCCGTCAGCTTGTCGCCAAAGTAGCGTGCCAGTATGTCATTGCTGCCGCCAGCGGGAAACGGAACGATGATGCGTACCGGCTTGTTCGGGTAATCCGATTGTGCACCTGCAAGTGACGATATAGACACGCAGATCGCCAACGTAACCATCCCAAGCAGAACTCGAGAATATGGGTACATTCCTGCCCTCACTTTCGAGAGTACGGTCCGGATTGATACATCCTTGCGCATTGAATTTTCAGGCTGTGCATTTATGCGGTTATAGGCTATTTTCATCTGTCATCCTTGCGCTCTCATCCATTGCACATCTACACCACGCACTCCAACGGCATTTGGAACAACCGTATACGCTCGTCGGCGAGGCGCGCTTTTTCGTTGGCGGCGGTGATTGACGGAAGCAGTGCCGCGAGCGGCGCATCATCCTCGAACGCGATCATCAGCACCGCGTTGGTGCTGGCGTAGCTGCCAATGCCCAGATGCGGCTCAGTGCCATGGCCTTTGCCCTTCACGTGTTCCCAGCGCGTGTAGTAGTCGATGTCCAGCGACTTGAGTATGCCCATGACCTGCGAATCGACGTACTCGTTGTAAACGATGAATGTCATTTTCATGGTGGTTCCCCTTTAATTTTCAGGCGATGTTTACTGCATTTACTGCAGTTTGATGTTCCCTTTGCGGATGACCTCGGCGTATTTGACGATTTCGCGCTTTATCTGCGCCTCAAGTGCCTCCGGGGTGCTGCCTACTGGGTCGAGTCCTTCCTTCACCATGAAATCGCGCACCTTTGCGTTCTTCAGCGCGTTAACAATCAACCCATTCATCTTCGTAACGATGTCCCTGGGAGTGCTCGCCGGAAACCACATCGCATACCAGTTGTCGGCTTCGAAGCCAGGATAAAAAGTATTCATCGTCGGCAGATCCGGGAATGCGGAAGACTTTTTCGCCGTAGTTACTGCCAATAGCCTGACCTTGCCGCTGTGTCGCGCAGCGGAGGCGACGGGCCCCGTGGCGAACAGGTAATCGATCTCGCCGCTCATCAA
>VFLF01000473.1 GCA_009885185.1 Nitrosomonadales bacterium
GATGCCGGTACACACCGATGCGATGTTCAACCGCGCGCGATCCAGCACCTTCATCGCGGTTTTAAAACCCATGCCCTCTTTGCCGCCGATAACATTTTCAGCCGGCACGCGCACATTCTCGAAAATCACATCAGCGGTATGCGAGCCGCGCTGGCCCATCTTGCGGTCTGGCTTGCCGACGGTGAGGCCCGGCGAATCGCGCTCGACGATAAACGCCGACACGCCGCTGGCGTCTTTGGTATTCAGGTCCGTGCGCGCCATCAGCGTAAAGATGTGCGCTTCGGGTGCGTTGGTGATGTAGCGCTTGGCGCCGTTCACGATGTAATGGTCACCCTTTTTCTCCGCGCGCGTGGTCAGCGATGCCGCATCGGAACCAGAGCCGGGCTCGGTCAAAGCAAACGAACCAATGATCTCGCCCGTGGCCAGACGCGGCAGATATTTCTTTTTCTGCGCCTCGGTACCGTCTATGACTATGCCCATGCCGCCGATGCCGTTGTTGGTGCCCATGATCGAACGAAACACCGGCGAGGCCTCGCACAGCGCCATGCTGGTGAGCGCCTCTTCCTCGGTGGTCAGGCCCAGCCCGCCGTATTCCTCCGGGATCGTCAGCCCGAACAGCCCCATGCGCCGCATCTCGGCCATGATGTCGGCGGGAATTTCGTCCGTCTCGGTAACTTCACGCTCGCGCGGAATCAACTTCTCGCGCACCAGGCGCGCGATGGTGTCGAGGAGGATTTGGAAGGTGGCGGGGTCGCGGATCATTCTGCAAGGCCTTACATTGGTACACAGGGAAAGTGAGTAAGGCTAACCTAAAACTGCATGCGTTTGAACTCGCGCTTGGTGTGGGGCGAGTCGAACAAGCCCCCCTTGATCTGTTGAAGCAATTGCGCCGACATGGGCTCATGTGGCTTGAACACACCTTGCTCTACCAAACGAAAGATGTGCGCGCCTTGTTCGATACGCGCATAGCGATAAAACACAAAGCTGCGCTGCTGCACAAACACATGCGCGCCCGGTTCAAGCACACAGGTGGCGTCGTGGGGAACACCTTCGCGAACCGAGCTCAGGTTGACCAGAAGAACGCACGGATGCTGACCGTAGCCGTCGAACGGGCGTGGATCGTTCAGAACAATATGGAGGTGGTCGCCCGCGTTACCCGACGGTATCAGTAAGGTTGCGCCCGCGCATAACAGCCATTGCGCCATCGAGGGCCATTAGCACTTCACTGAGGCAAATGCAGCCGTGACTGTGCTTTCCGCCCGCAAGCGCGCCAGTGCTTCGCGCGTTTGCTCAGGCGTGAAATTCAGTGCGGCAAACAAATCCTGCGGCGTCATCGGAATCATCGAGCCTTCCGGGTCTTTCCATTCCGGGCAGTTGTTGTGTGTCCAATTCCGCAACCCGGAAGCGGTCATGTGGCCGAAGTGCTGCCACACATCCGCAAGCACAGCCAGGTCGGCGTCGCTCAACTCCAGCAGATCGTCTTCCGGTGATTTCAATGCCTCGCGGTCACGCAAATCCAGATTGTGCTCGGCACGGTCGGCGATCCATGAATCCCAGCCACCCGCCACGGATTCCAGCTCGCCGCTCATGTGGTTGTAGGTGATCGACAACACCGGCCCATGCGGCATCGACACCAGCCGGTCGCCGATCATCGGCGCGCCGTAGCGTTCAAACGAGCGGCGTTCGGCCAGATACAACAACTTCATCAGCTTCAGCACGGAAACCGGCTCGCCCGCGCGAAACAGAAAGTAGGCGGCCGCCTGCGCGGCCTTTTTTTCGTTGAACAGGTTCTGGATCATGGTGTACCTCCTTCGCCGAAAAGCGATAGCGATGATAGTGCGTAACTGGGTTGCAGCCAGCGGCTGCGCGAGCAAGGGAACATCAAGGCAGCCAATCAGAGCTGACATTATATACAGTTATTACTTGCTCGCTCAAGGCCCGCTTTTTCACACGCATGACTCTACCACAAAATACCCTTATAAAACAAATAGTTATGCCATAGCCTCGGCACGCACCTCAGCCTGCGGGTTGGCAGAGGTCGGCGCTTCTTCGCCCCACACGCGCGCCAGCGTGGCCTGGATTTTTTTCTCGAAGCGGGCGACCTCCAGCAGCGTGACGTAGCCCGTGTCGTAGCCGGTGGCGTGCGTGCCCACGAGCCGCACGCCGGGCCGCGCCCGAAGCAGCACATCAAAACCTGTGTCGTGCCGCGCGATAACGATGTTTGGCGCATCGGCGCACCACGCTTGAAGCGCGTCCAGCACAAGATGCCGATCCGGCGCGGACATCGGCTCGCCCGCTGGTTCGTCCCAGAGACTCACGTCGAACCAGATGATGTCGTCGAAAACGCGCGGATCGCCGGTCAGCCGAAACACGTGTCGGGTGGGTTCATCCTTCACGATCACCAGCGTGTCGCCGTCGGCAGAAATCTCTACGCTCATGTGATGATTGTCCGTAAGCGCCCCGCGACGAGCGCGGGCACCTCGACGAGACCGGCCATCTGCTCGGGCGTTTCGCTGGCATCGAGGCGCTCTTTCTTCGTCTTCGTCATGCTCAGTTCTTCCGCGTCTTCTCGGCCATGTCGATCAGGTGCCGCGGCGGCGCCGGTTTCTTCCACGCGCTCGGCCAGTCATCGAGGTCTTCGATGTCCTCGCCTTCGACGATCAACGTGTACAGCGGCTCCGCCGGGAAGTCGTTCACGCGGATCCGCAGCGTGCGTCCGCCGACGCTCGCCGTGTACGGGAACTCGCCATCGCCGGTGTGGGCCCACTCGATTGGGGCCGCGTGCCGCTTCTGCGCCGACAGGCGCCGGGTCTGCGCGACGAGCTTCTGGAAGTCGTTCTCGTTCAACGAGTCGACATCGCCGCCGTCGCTGATCTTCGAGAAGTACTCGGGATCCGACTTCCAGCCGCCGGTCGCGAAGTCGAACACGACGGCATCGACGCCGCCGTTGTCGAGCTTCACGAGCTTCACGGGGCGATCATTGACCGCGTAGAACCGGATCGAACGTGATGTAGGGTCTTTCATTACCAGTGGTTACGATATATTGGCGTCTGACCCCATGGCTATGGTTTCCGCGGGTGCGTTGTCACATAAAATTCCTGATGAATTCGTAATACGCCCGCGGCCCATCCGTTGAATGCCGGTTCACCGAGCGTTTGATTTTGTCGATGCGGTTGAGATACTCCTTGAGCGAGAGGTCGTTCACTTTGCCGATACGCTCTTCACCCAGACTCACGCACCAGGCGATGATGCCTTGTGCAAGCGGATGGTCAGTCACCTTTTCATTTTTGGCAAAGCCATGGTGTTGCTTGACGGCCACCTTGGCCGCGTCGAGCGCAAACGCACACACCTTATCGGTAAGGTCGGCATGCTGTTCGTATTGCGCCTTAAGCCCCACCTCGATGTTCTGACAAACATCGAGGTGTTCATCATCTTCCAGAGCCACGTGCGGGCCTCCTTTTCCGAAAAATTGTTCAATCCAGTTTGATGTTGGCGTCCTTGACCACCTTGGCCCACTTGGCGAGGTCGCGTTTGATGATGGCGGCGAATTCTTCCGGCGTGTTGCCGATCGCATCCGCGCCCTGTTGCGCGAGACGCTGGCGCATGTCGGGCGTGTTGATGGCTTTGACGATTTCGGCGTTTAGCCGATTCACGATGTCGCGCGGCGTGGCGGCGGGAGCAAGCACCGCGAACCACACGGTGACATCGAAACCCGGCAGCCCGGATTCGGCGACGGTGGGCAGATCAGGCAAGGCACGCGAACGCGCGGCGCTGGACACCGCCAGCGGTTTCAAACGGCCCGATTTGATGAACGGCAGCACCGACGGCAGGTTGTCGAACATCACCGATACCTGCCCTGCAACGATATCGGTCAGCGCGGGTGCGCTGCCTTTGTACGGCACGTGAATCATGTTGATGCCCGCCGAGGTCTTGAGCAACTCCGCCGACAGATGGGTGGATTGCCCCGCGCCGGTGGAGGCATACGCGAGTTGGCCGGGGCTGGCTTTCGCCAGCGCGATCAGCTCCTTGACGTTTTTCACCGGCACCGACGGATGCACCACCAGCGCATTGGGCACGCCGGCGATCATCGTCACCGGCGCAAAATCACGCACGGTGTCGAACGGCACTTTGCTATACACCGCCGGATTACTGGTGAGCGTGCTGCCGGGCGACACCAGCAGCGTGTAGCCGTCGGGCGCAGCCTTCGCCACCAGTTCGGTGCCGATGTTGCCGCCCGCGCCGGGGCGGTTGTCGATGATGAAGGTTTGCCCCCACGCCTCGGATAATTTTTGCCCGGTAAGCCGCGCCATGATGTCGGAGGTGCCGCCTGCGGGGAAGCCGACGATCATGCGCACGGCTTTGCTGGGGTATTGCTGAGCCGGGACGGATGTAGTGGCCGCCATAAAAACTAATGCTGTGCTGAACAACGCTTTCATCAAAACCGCTCCTTGGTTATCAAATATCGCTTGTCGTTCCCGCGCAGACGCGAATCCATGCTTTTGGCTCATAGGGCAAATGTGTTATGGATTCCCGCCTGCGCGGGAATGACGGGAGATATTTGATTTGCTAACCCAGGAGCAGTTTTGATGAAAGCGTTGTTCAGCATGGC
>VFLF01000836.1 GCA_009885185.1 Nitrosomonadales bacterium
CGCGGCTTTTTGCTCGCCATCGCCACGGGGAAAAGCCGACGCGGACTGCACCGCGCGCTGGAGGAAACCGGGCTGACGACGCTCTTCCACGCCACGCGTTGCGCCGACGAAGGGTTTTCCAAGCCACACCCTGGCATGTTGCTGTGGCTGCTTGACGAGCTTAACGTAGAGCGCGAACGCGCGGTGATGATCGGCGACACCACGCACGACATGGAAATGGCGGTCGCGGCGGAAGTGGCGCGCGTGGGTGTGGCGTACGGAGCGCATCCGCGCGGTAACTTGCTCAAGCATGATCCGGTGGCATGCCTGGATACCTTCACCGAATTGTCGCAATGGCTGATGGCGCACGCGTGATTTGCGAAAGCGGCGCGCTGGCCGAGGGCGGCAAGGGCGTGCGCTTCAAGGTGCAAGGCGCGGCGGGTGAAGTCCCGGCGTTCGTGGTGCGTTTTCGCGGCAAGGTCTACGCCTATATCAATCGTTGTCAGCATGTGCCGGTGGAACTGGACTGGATCGACGGCGATTTTTTTGATTATTCCAAGCTATACTTGATTTGCACCGCGCACGGCGCGGCCTATTTGCCGGAAAGCGGGCTGTGCGTGCAGGGCCCGTGTCCGGGAAAACGGCTCAAGTCCGTGCCGGTCGAAGAACGCGACGGGAGAATTTTCTTGATGAAGGATACAAACCATGTCTGAAAACAACAACAGTGGCTGGGAACGCACTGTGCTGGAAAAAGTGGCGCTGGCGGCCGTGACGGAACAACGCCGCGCGCGGCGCTGGGGTATCTTCTTCAAGTTTTTGATTTTTGCCTATTTGTTCATCGTGCTGTTTATCGCGATGGGCTGGGTGGGCAAGAAAGAGCGTTCGCATGACAAGCACACGGCGCTGGTGGAGTTGACCGGCGTCATTTCGCCCGATTCGCGCGCCAGCGCGGACATCGTCATGCAAGGGCTGGCCGATGCGTTCAAGGACAAGCGCACGCAGGGTGTGATCTTGCGCATCAACAGCCCCGGCGGCAGCCCGGTGCAATCGGGTTATATCAATGACGAGATCAAGCGCCTGCGCGCCAAATATCCGGAGATACCGTTGTACGCGGTGGTGGAAGATGTCTGCGCATCGGGCGGCTACTACGTCGCAGTGGCCGCGGACCGGATTTACGTCAACAAGGCGAGCCTGATTGGTTCCATCGGCGTGCTGATGAACGGATTTGGTTTTACCGGTACGATGGACAAATTGGGCGTGGAGCGGCGCCTGCTGGCGGCGGGGGAGAACAAGGGATTTCTCGATCCGTTCTCGCCGCTCACCGATACGCAAAAGGACTATGCGCAAAAAATGCTCGGTGAAATCCACGATCAGTTTGTCGACGTGGTGCGCAAGGGACGCGGCAAGCGCCTGAAGGAAACGCCGGAGATGTTTAGCGGCCTGGTATGGGTGGGAACGAAAAGCATTGAGATGGGTTTGGCCGATGCCATCGGCAGCATGGAACAGGTTGCGCGCGATGTGATCAAGGCGGAAGAAATCGTGGATTACACGCCGCGTGAAAACGTCGCGGAGCGTTTTGCCAAGCGCTTCGGCGCGGCGGCGGCGGAATCGCTGGTGCGTCTGGGCGGAACGGGTATGCTGAATATGCGCTGAACGATTTGCTACGGCGCAAGCAGGTCTAACTGTTCGCGCTGGAGCATGCCGGTCAGCGCCATCAGCGGCAGTCCGATTAACGCCGTCGGGTCGCTGCTGTCGATGCGGTGTATCAGCGTGATGCCGAGGCTTTCGACCTTGGCGCTGCCGGCGCAATCGTAAGGTTGTTCGAGCCGCAGGTATTGTTCGATCTGCTCATCACTGAGTTCCCGAAAATGCACCACCGACGGCACGTTGTCGAGTTGATGGCGTCCGCTGGCAGCGTCGAGAAGGCACAGCGCGGTATGAAAAATCACCGATTTGCCGCGCATCGCACGCAGTTGGCGAACGGCGTTTTCGTGCGTGCCGGGTTTGCCCAGCGGATGGCCGTCGAGATCGGCGACCTGATCCGAGCCGATAATCAAGGCGTGCGGATGGCTCGTGGCAACCGCCCGCGCCTTCGCCAGCGCGAGGCGCAAGGCCGTCTCGCGCGGTGCTTCGCCGGGCAACGCCGATTCATCGATATTGGGAACGGCAATGCTGAACCGGACTCGAAGTCGTTCCAGCAATTGACGGCGGTAGATCGAGGATGAGGCGAGTATCAGCGGGCGGAGGGGCATGAATGGCGGTGCTTTAGTAAGCTAAGTCTTTGCTTTTTATAGAATTTCTGTTTACTGACTTTGACAAAGGCGCGGGGAAATACTATCATTGTCGGTTTATGCCCGCGGCGATGGCTCTGGTGACGGATCAATTGCAGGTAATCGATAGCGTCAAGTTGGCGAACGCCAAGCAAACCTTGCGCGGCACGCTGCCGGTGGCAGGATTCGATCGGTTGCGTGACAGTTTATGGTCAGAGGGCGAGGTCGCGAACGCGGGGCAGGTAGATTATGAAGTGGGCGGCGACGCGGATGCGCGTGCGCGCCCGGTGTTGCAGCTGAAAGTGAGTGGCCGTGTGTGGTTGCAGTGCCAGCGTTGTCTGGGCGGATTTGAGCACGAACTGGCGGTGGATACCACGTTGCGTCTGGTGCCGGAGGCGTCGCTGGAAGCGGAACATAGCGACGACCCCGACGAGCCGGATTGCATCGCGGCCAGCCGGGAGCTGGATCTAGCGGCGTTGATCGAGGATGAGATTTTACTGGCGTTGCCGGCGTATCCGCGACATAGCGTGAACGATAGCAGTTGCCGTAGCGATGCGGAAAAGATGGGTAGCAATCAGGTTTCGGCGTTCAGCGCACTGGGTCAACTGGATGCGCTGAAACAAAAAGCATTTACATCGAAGGAGTAATACCATGGCAGTTCAGCAGAACAAGAAATCACCGTCCAAGCGCGGCATGCATCGGGCGCATCACGCACTGACGGTCGCGCCGCTGGCGCTGGAGCCGACCACCGGCGAAGTGCATCTGCGTCATCACATCAGCCCCAATGGTTTTTACCGGGGCAAAAAAGTCATCAAGACCAAGGGCGAGTAAATCGCCCGCGTTTGCCGCCATGCGGCCTTTGTTGCGTGGCTGCTGCCACTGCGCGCGCGGTAAATTCAGATGCGGGTCACCGTAGCTGTTGACTGCATGGGGGGCGACCACGGGCCGTCCGTCACCGTGCCGGCGTCGCTGGCGCTGTTGCGTGAAGACCCGGAAGCGGGCGTCATTCTCGTCGGCCTGTCAGTCGATATTGAAGCCGAACTCAAACACGACAAGGCCGCCTTCGGCGACCGCCTGGTGGTGCGTCACGCCTCCGAGGTGGTCGGCATGGACGAGCCGCCGGCGCTTGCCATGCGCGGCAAAAAAGATTCCTCGATGCGGGTGGCCATCGACTTGGTGAAATCCGGCGAGGCGCAGGCTGCGGTCAGCGCCGGCAATACCGGCGCACTGATGGCGATATCCCGCTACGTGTTAAAAACGCTGCCAGGCATCGACCGGCCGGCGATTGCCTCCATCATGCCCTCGCAAAGCGGCCGCGTGTATGTGCTGGATCTGGGCGCGAACGTTGATTGCACAGCGGAGCATTTGCTGCAATTCGGCATCATGGGTTCCGAACTGGTGGCTTGCGTGGAGCACAAGGCGAATCCGACGGTGGGACTGCTCAACATCGGCGAGGAAGACATCAAGGGCAACGAGGTCGTCAAGCAGGCCGCCGAACTGCTGCGCGCCAGCGGACTTAATTTCTACGGCAACGTCGAAGGCAACGATATTTTCAAGGGCACCACCGACGTGGTGGTGTGCGATGGTTTTGTCGGCAACGTGGCGCTGAAGTCGGCGGAAGGACTCGCGCACCTGATACGCACCATCATGCGCGAGGAGTTCGAGCGCAACATTTACACCAAATTGGCAGGGCTGATGGCGATGCCTGTGCTCAATGCCTTCAAGCGCCGCGTGGATCATCGCGGCTACAATGGCGCGAGCCTTCTCGGTTTGCGCGGCATTGTGCTCAAAAGCCATGGTTCCGCCGATGCCTATTCGTTTGAGTGCGCGTTAATACGAGGTGCCGAAGAGGTGCGCACGGGCATGCTGGCGCATATCACCGAACGCCTGTCGCATATACACAGCAACAATACCAACGGAAAAGCGGCGTGAGTATCTATTCGCGGATTGCCGGCACCGGCAGCTATCTGCCGGCGAAAGTGCTGACCAACAAGGATCTCGAAGTGCGAGTCGAGACCAACGACGAGTGGATCTACAGCCGTACCGGCATACGCCAGCGGCACATTGCGGCGGACAACGAATTCGCCAGCGATCTCGCGCTGATGGCGAGCCGGCGCGCACTGGAAGCCGCCGGCATCGCGGCGAATGATTTGAGCCTTATTATTGTCGCCACGACCACGCCGGACATGGTGTTTCCCAGCACCGCTTGTATTTTGCAGGCCAAGCTGGGTGCCAAAAACTGTCCGGCGTTCGATGTGCAGGCGGTGTGCAGCGGTTTTGTATACGCACTGGCGACGGCCGATCAATTCATGCGCTCCGGTCAGTATCAAAACATACTGGTGGTCGGCGCCGAAGTGTATTCACGCATCCTCGATTGGGAAGACCGCACGACCTGCGTGTTGTTTGGCGATGGCGCGGGCGCGGTGGTGTTGCAACGCAGTGATACGCCGGGCATTCTGTCGTCGCATCTGCACGCGGACGGCAGCCACGCGAACATTCTGTCAGTGCCCGGCAGCGTCAGCGGCGGCAAGGTCAGCGGCCGTCCGCTGTTGCAAATGGAAGGCAACGCCGTGTTCAAGTTCGCGGTGCGCGTGCTGGGCGAGGTGGCCGAAGAAGCGCTGGCGCACAATCACCTGGAAAAATCCGCCATCGACTGGCTGATACCGCATCAGGCAAATATCCGTATCATTCAGGCTACGGCAAAAAAACTGGGCATGCCGATGGAAAAAGTGGTGACCACGGTGGATCAGCATGCCAATACCTCGGCGGCGTCCGTGCCGCTGGCGCTGGATGTGGCGGTGCGCGATGGTCGCATCCGCGCGGGGCATCTGGTGATGCTCGAGGGCGTGGGCGGTGGGTTTACTTGGGGTGCGGTCGTGGTGAGAATGTAACTATCTGTTTTTTATTGAATAATTAAAATGACACTGGCGCTGGTTTTTCCCGGACAAGGTTCACAGGCGGTCGGCATGATGCAGTCGTTTGCGGATACGCCGGTCGTGAAAGAAACGTTTACTGAAGCGGCGGACGCGCTGCATCAGGATTTGTGGCAATTGGTGGCCGAAGGTCCGGCGGATCACTTGAGAGCCACCGTGAATACCCAACCGGTGATGCTTACCGCAGGCGTCGCGGTGTATCGCGCGTGGCGGGCCGCGGGCGGCGCGGCACCGGCGATGGTGGCGGGTCACAGCCTGGGTGAGTATTCCGCGTTGGTGGCAGCCGGCGTGATCGCGTTCAAGGATGCGCTGCCGCTGGTGCGGTTTCGCGCGCAAGCCATGCAGGAAGCGGTGCCCATCGGCACGGGCGCGATGGCCGCGATCCTCGGCCTTGATGATGATGCCGTGCGCGCCGCTTGCGCCGAAGCAAGCCAGGGCGAAATTGTTGAAGCAGTGAATTTCAATGCACCCAGTCAGGTGGTGATTGCGGGTCACAAGGCGGCGGTGGAGCGCGGCGCGGCAGCGTGTAAAGCCCGGGGCGCCAAGCGAGCACTGATGCTGCCGGTGAGCGCGCCGTTTCACTCGTCATTGCTCAAGCCCTCCGCCGAACGGCTGACGGATTACATGAACAACGTCACTTTTAATGCGCCGTCGATACCGGTAGTGAATAATGTGGATGTCGCGGTGGTGAACGATCCCGCCGCCATCAAGGCCGCACTGGCGCGGCAGGCGTGCAGCCCCGTGCGCTGGGTCGAAGTCATTAAACACCTTGCGGGTGCGGGGGTGACGCATGTCGCGGAATGCGGTCCCGGCAAAGTGCTGGCGGGGATGACAGGACGTATCGAAAAATCGTTGCAAGGTTTTGCCCTCACAGATCCGGCGTCGCTGGCGCAGGCGATGGAGGCGTTGAAATGACCACGCTGGCAGGTAAAGTTGCTCTGGTCACCGGTGCGTCGCGCGGCATCGGGCGTGCCATCGCCATCGAACTGGGCAAGGCGGGCGCCACGGTAGCCGGTACGGCCACCTCGCAGGCCGGCGCGGACGCGATTTCACAAGCATTTACCGAGGCGGGCATTCAGGGCGCAGGCATCGCACTGAACGTCAACGACGCCGCGCAGGTGGATGCTGCGCTGGCGAATATCACTCAATGTTTTGGCGACATCGCCATCCTCGTCAACAACGCCGGTGTTACGCGCGACAATCTGCTGCTGCGCATGAAGGATGACGAGTGGGACGACATCCTGAACACGAACCTGAAGTCGGTTTTTCGGCTTTCCAAGGCGGTGCTGCGCGGCATGATGAAGGCGCGCGCGGGGCGCATTATCAATATCGGCTCGGTGGTCGGCGCCACCGGCAATGCCGGGCAAGCCAACTACGCCGCAGCCAAGGCCGGGATGATCGGCTTTTCCAAATCGCTGGCGCGCGAGATCGGCAGCCGCAACATCACTGTTAACTGCGTGGCACCGGGATTCATCGACACCGACATGACGCGCTCGCTGTCCGAAGAGCAGCGCCGCGCGCTGACCGGGCAGATTCCGCTGGGGCGGCTGGGCGAGGCGGCGGATGTCGCCGCCGCCGTGGTGTTTCTGGCATCCCCTGGCGCGGGCTATATCACCGGGGCCACTCTGCATGTGAACGGAGGCATGCACATGGAGTGATTGTAAGTATTTGTTTTAATGATGTTTTTTTGAACTTTAAATAGTGGTAAAATGCGCGCCTTGGTTGAGATGTTCGGCGGTTGCCGGGCGGTTCGGCAAGACAATTAATAGAACAGATAAGGGGATATGCAATGGAAAACGTCGAGCAACGCGTCAAAAAGATTGTTGCCGAACAACTGGGCGTCAATGAAGCCGACGTCAAGAACGAGTCGTCGTTCGTCAATGATCTGGGCGCAGATTCGCTCGATACCGTTGAACTGGTGATGGCCCTTGAAGAGGAATTCGAGACCGAAATCCCGGACGAGGATGCCGAGAAAATCACTACCGTTCAACAGGCTATCGACTACGTGAAGTCGCATTCCAAGGCCTGATAGCCCACGACATTCCGGCGGCGCGCCAGTTGGCCGTCGCCGCTCACATACTCCTATATCCCAGCCAGCGCCCCCGCCGGCAGCTCGCCTTACCTGAAAATTCATGCCTCGTACTTCTACGCGCAGAGTTGTAGTCACTGGGCTGGGCATCGTCTCGCCCGTCGGTATCGGCATTCCGGAAGCGTGGGGCAATATCACTGCCGGCAAGTCGGGCATCGCCCGCATTACGCATTTTGATCCCGCGATCTACGCCTCGCACATCGCGGGCGAGGTCAAGAATTTCGATGTGTCGAAGTGGCTGAACGCCAAGGAGGCGCGGCGCTTTGACGCCTTTGTCCACTATGGGCTGGTAGCGGGCATCGAAGCGATGAAGGATGCCGGGCTGGATCTGGAACGCGAAAATCGCGAAATGATCGGCGTGTGCATCGGTTCGGGCATCGGCGGCCTGCCGCTGATCGAGAACACGCACAACGCCATGCTGGCTGGCGGACCGCGCAAGATCACGCCGTTTTTCGTGCCGGGTTCCATCATCAACATGATTTCCGGGCAACTGTCGATCATGCATGGCCTGCAAGGGCCGAATATCGCGGTGGTTACGGCCTGCACCACGGCCAACCACAGCATCGGTGAAGCGGGGCGGCTGATCGAATACGGCGACGCCGACGTGATGATCGCGGGAGGCGCCGAGGCGATCATCATTCCGCTCACCATCGCCGGGTTCTGCCAGATGAAGGCGATGTCCACGCGCAACGACGAGCCGACCAAGGCCTCGCGGCCGTTCGACGCCAACCGCGACGGCTTCGTCTGCGGCGAGGGCGGGGGGCTCCTCGTGCTGGAGTCCCTCGATCATGCGCTCGCGCGTGACGCGCGCATCTACGCGGAGATCGTGGGCTACGGCATGACGGGCGACGCCCATCACATGACGGCGCCCGACCCCCAGGGCGACGGGGCCGCCCGCGCGATGGCCGCGGCCCTGCGCGATGCCGGGCTCGATCCGGCCGCCGTCGGATACATCAACGCCCACGGTACCTCGACGCAGTACAACGACAAGTTCGAGACCCTCGCGATCAAGCGGGTATTCGGGGAGCACGCGCACAAGCTGGCGGTCTCCTCCACCAAGTCGATGACGGGGCATCTGCTCGGCGCTGCGGGTGGCGTCGAGGCCATTGCCACCGTGCTCGCCATTCATCGCGGGATCCTGCCGCCCACGATCAACTACGAGACGCCCGATCCGGAGTGCGACCTCGACTACGTGC
>VFLF01000759.1 GCA_009885185.1 Nitrosomonadales bacterium
AAATGCCTTCATCCACCGCGAACGGCCCCATCGCCGACGACATGTTGCCGCAGTTGCCGCTGTAATCAACCTCGGCCTTTTTCACCTGCACCTGCGCAAAGGTGTAGTCGATGTCGGCATCGGGCCGGCTCGGCGGCCCGACCACGCACACCTTGGACACCGACGACACGCCGCCGCCCATGCCGTCGAGCTGGCGGCCATACGGATCGGGGCTGCCGATGGCGGCGAGAAAAATTTCATCCCACTGCGCGCGATCGCACGGCAAATCCTTCGCATGAAACACAATCGCATTGCTGGTGCCGCCGCGCATGAACACGGCCGGGAGTTTGAGTTGTTTCATCACATTTCCTTTCCACAAATCAGCGCATCGCCAAGACTGAATTTGAGTATAGCAGAGGCTTTATTTGCGCCACCTTTTCAGCATGTGAAACCAAGCCTTCGCGCGCCCTTGCGTAAGGTATGCTGCGTCGCATGTATGTCATCGTCGCCTACAGCATCGCCATCCACGCCTGTTATATCGGCAGCAAGATCGTGGTGTCGTTATACGCGCTGCAACTGGGCGCAAGCCAGACCACTATCGGTGTGCTGGCCGCGATGTACGCGGCGGCGCCGTTGATATTGGGCGTATATTCCGGGCGGCTGGCCGACAGCAAGGGCACGCGCTGGCCGCTGATCGGCGGCGCGATGGTGATGTGCGCGGCGATGCTGGTCAGCGTGGGGTGGCACGGCATCAGCGCCCTGTTCGTGACGGGTTTACTCACCGGCGCAGGCTTCATGTTTTTCAATGTGTCGATCCAGACGCTCACCGGTGGCCTGGGCGACAAGGAACATCGCGCGCGAAATTTCGCCATTTTGTCCATTGGCTATTCGGTCTCCGCCTTTATCGGCCCGGTGTCGGCGGGACTCGCCATCGATCATTTCGGCCACACCGGCGCGTTTGTGATGTTGGCGTTGTTCACCCTGCCGCCTATCATCGGCTTGCTGGCGGCGAAGCGGTTTAACTTTATCAACGGCGTCAAGAACACCGACAGCAACCGCAGCACCATGCAACTGCTGCGCCTGGCGCCGGTACGCAGCGTGGTGATGATCAGCGGCCTGATCGTGGCGGCGTCGGACCTGTTTGCGTTTTACCTGCCGGTGTACGCGCACACGCTGAATTTTTCCGCCACCGCCACCGGCATGGTGCTCGGCGTGTATGCCTTTGCAGGGATTTTCACGCGCTTTGCCATGCCCGCGCTGCTGCGGCGCTGGCGCGCGGAGCGCGTGATGTTCGCCTGCCTGCTGCTTGCCGCGGCCGCGTTTGCGGTATTTCCGTTGTCCACGCAACTGTACTTCATGCTGGCGATGGCGTTTTTCCTCGGACTGGGCCTGGGCTGCGGGCAACCGCTGTCGATGATGATCGCCTACAACCGTTCACCGCCGGGCCGCGAAGGCGAGGTCACCGGTCTGCGGCTCACCGCCAACAACCTCGCGCGCGTGGTGATTCCCGTGGCGTGCGGCGCGCTGGGCGCTGCCGCGGGCGCGGCGCCGGTGTTCTGGGTGAACGCGCTGAATCTTGCGGCCATCAGCTTTGTGGTGTGGCGGCAGTAAGCCGCCGCGCTATTTTTGCTGTAGCACCCAACCCACGAGCTGCGTCAGCTCCGCATCGGACAGCGCGGGATTCGGCGGCATTGGCGCGGCGCCCCACGTGCCGGCGCCGCCTTCCTTGATTTTTTTCGCCAGCGCGCCGGACGCCGCGGCGCCGCCCGCATACTTGGCCGCGACTTCGCGGAAAGACGGCCCGACCACACGCTTGTCGATCTGATGACACGCCATGCACGCATTTGCGGTCAGCAGGCGGGTCACGACATCACCGGATTGCGCCGGCGCGGACGCATCCGCCGCGGGCGGTGCGCTGTCGCGGTTGTAGTAGGTCGCCAGGTATTCCAGTATCGGCGCGATCTCGGCGGGCGCGATGGGCGCGCCGCGCTCGATCATGTTTTTGATGTTGAATTCCCACTCGCCGCGCGACAGCCGTGTGCGCGTGATGTGCTGGGCATCGTGACACATCACGCAGCGCGCGGTGGTGATCTCGACGCCTTTGCCGGGCATCAAAAAACGCGGCGGATGGGCCTCCTGTGCCGGTGCAATAACTGCGCCCCCCATGAACAACAACACCCCGGCAAGAACACGCCTCACGCCTCGCTCCTCACGCCTCACGATCAGGCTTCGACCATGAAGCCGACACGGTGCATGCCGTTCCAGAAATACCCCAGCGGATTCCACGCCGTCACGATCGGTTGCACGTTGCCGCGATCATCGGTGGCGCGCGCCAGCACGGTGACGTAGCCGCCTCGTTTCGGCATGTATTCGTCGCTGAACAGACTCCACGCGTACTTGTCGCCGCCGCTGTTGAGCGCCGCGCGCCGCCACGTCACGCCTTCATCGTACGACACATCGACGCGCCTGACGGAACCCTCGCCCACCCACGCGCGGCCTTCGATCAGCACCGGTTTGCCCGCCTTGAACACCGCGTTCGGCGCGGGCGAGGTAATCATCGATTTCACTGGCCATGCCTCGGTCGGCACCGCGTCCGGCGGCATTTTTTCGCCCGGCGTCAGCGGCTCCGGCGCGCCCAATAAAATATTCTAATAAGCCGTCTTACGAAAATTG
>VFLF01000174.1 GCA_009885185.1 Nitrosomonadales bacterium
GCGGGTTCACTGCGTCGCCCCAAACCAGCACGGTTGCCGCGCGCAGTCGGGCAACATCTTCCCTGGTCCCAGCGGTCGCGTACTGCCAGGGGACACCATTACGAAACGAGATCGAGGCGCGCGACGCTTCGCGGCTTGGCGAAGCAACCGACATTTCGGCGGAAGCTGTCGCCCAGAGCTTTGGGCGGGGGGCTGTAGACGGCAAGATTCAGGCACACATTGTCACCATCGAAAACTGACCGCCGCGAATCGACCGTGTTGCACTCTAACCCCCGGTTGCAAGGCGACGCGCCAGAAGCGGCGCGCGCCTGAACCGGAACGTTACGCCCCTACGCCGCCACCCCTTCCTGCTCGCAAGTATTAGCCACGTCACTAACCGTCACCCGCCGCATGTCACGCACGAATCGCAGGTCGTCATAATCCATACCGCGATGCATGGTGCAGCGGTTGTCCCACATCACCAGATCGTTCGGGCGCCAGCGATGCACATGCACGAACTGGCGCTGCGTCACGTGGGCCAGCAGCTTTTGGAACAGCGCTTCGGCGTCATTCGCGCTCATGCCCTGGATGGCGCCGATGTGCGAGGCGACATAGAGCGATTTGCGGCCGTTTTCGGGAATGGTGCGTACCAGCCGTTGCGGCACCGGCGGCAGACGTTTGGATTCTTCGGGATCGAAATTGGAGAAGCCGGTGCGCCGGCGCGAGTATTCAATCGCGTGTACGGCGATCAACCCCTGCAACTGCGTTTTCATCTCCGGCGACAGCGCATCGTAGGCGGCGCGCTGGTCGGCGAATTCGGTGTGGCCGCCGATGGGCACGACGGTCGTTGAATACAGCAGCGAGCACAGCCCCGGCTTGTATTTGAATGAGCTGTCGGTATGCCACAGCTTGTTGCCCTCTTTGTACATGCGCTGGCGGCTGCCTTTGTCCCAGATTTTTCCTTCGGGATTCAAATTGGAAATGTCGGCAAAGGCACTTCCCAGGCGCGGCGCGGCATTTTCCATCGCCAGCACGCGATCGGTTTCGATGGGGCCGAATTGTTTGGCGAAATCAATGTGCTGTTGCGGCGTAAGGTTTTGCTCGGGGAACACCAGCACACCGTATTTCCAGAACGCCTGCTTGATGGCGTTCATGTCGTCGGTGGGCACCGGCTTGGACAGATCGACGTCGTAGACTTCGGCGACGAAGTTCGGGGTGTAGGCGTTGATGGAGAGGGTCATGGCGGGGCGTCCTCAATAAACGATGGCGCTATTGTAGAGTCGTCTGGTGTACGGCATCAACGTGCATCGCGCGACTGCCGCCTGCCACGCAAATCTCTCCGCCGTCGTTCCCGCGCAGGCGGGAACCCATAACACAGCACCACTTGAGGCGGCTTATAGGTTCCCGCCTGCGCGGGAACGACAGGGTTAGTGTGAGTCGCCGAAGTAAGCATCGTGCCGCACAACGCGCGTCGACGCTAACCACTTGTTTCAAGATGGTTTTCGATCATGCGGATCGCGCACGCATATCAGGCGTGGCAGCGAAGGCGATTTGCGAGAGAATCACGGCTCACCGTTTTTGCGGAGACTCATACACATGATGCGGGCTACTCTGACATGGGCCGTTGCCTGCTCGCTAGGCGTCGCCGACGCCGGCGTTGCACAAACGCAGGGCTACCCCACCAAGCCCGTGCGCCTGATCGCGCCCTTCGCGCCCGGCGGGCCCACCGATATAGTCGCACGCGTGGTGTCGCAGCGGCTGGGGCAGCAGCTCGGTCAAACCGTGGTGGTGGATAACCGCGCCAGCGCGGGCGGCGCCATCGGCTGTGAAATCGCGGCACGATCCGCGCCCGATGGTTACACGCTGTTGCTCGGATCAAGCGGCAACCTTGCGGTGGCGCCCAGCCTCACGCTGCGTTTGCCATATGACCCGGTGCGCGATTTTCTGCCGATCACGCAAACCACCAGCGGCCCGCAGATCATGGTGGTGCATCCCTCCGTGCAGGCGAAAACCGTGCAGGAGTTCATCGCGCTGGCCAAAACCAAATCCGGCGCGATGAATTACGCCTCCGGCGGCACCGGCATGAGCAACCATCTCGCGTCGGAATTGTTCGTGCTGGCCGCGAAAGTGAGCATCGTGCATGTGCCGTACAAAGGCACCGGCCCGGCATTGACCGAACTACTCGGCGGACAAGTGCAGATGATGATGAGCAGCCTGCTGCCCGCGATGCCGCATATCCAATCAGGGCGGCTGCGCGGGCTGGCGGTCACCAGTTTGAAGCGCA
Organism: Nitrosomonadales bacterium; assembly: GCA_009885185.1. The sequence continues at coordinate 2,264 of VFLF01000174.1, forward strand.
CCGCCGCGCTGCCGGAAATCCCGACGATGGTGGAGTCGGGCTTGCCGGGTTTTGAAACCACGTCGTGGCATGGCGTACTCGCGCCGGTGAAAATTTCCAAGGTTCTCGCCGGTCGCTTGCATGCCGAGCTGGTGAAGGCGTTGAACCACCCCGAAGTTAAAACCCTGTTCGCCAGTCAAGGGATGGATGTGGTGGCGAACACGCCGGAGGAATTCGCGGCCTATATCAAACATGAAGCAACAAAATGGTACGGCGTCATCAAGACCATCGGCATCAAACCGCAGTAGAAAGCGATATCAAAGAATCCCCCTCGCCCCGTTTATGGGAAGAGGGAAGGCGGAAATAACATAAGTATTTGTTTTTAAACAACTTTTAAGGATTATTATGCCCAGCCACGCCCGCGCCAAAAAAGGTAAGCCCCATCTGCACCGCGACAATCAGCAATGGTTTTTCGACTGGATGGTGAAAGAAACCGGCAAGACGTTTCACTTCCAGCCCGATGGCCGCGGGCGCTTGCCGAAGAGTGTGCGCAGTCACGACATGATTTCCAAGCACGTTGGCATGGCGGCGAAAAAATCCGAGCGGCTGGCGCAGGCCGAGATGGAAGCCGGCCACAAGGAAACCGCGATGGAGCTTTATTATTCGGCGGCGCTGCAATACGCCGACGCGCAGCACGTGGTGTTCGAGACCGGCGACGAGAAAAAATTCCTGCATGGCGGCGTGATCCGCTGCTACGACAAAGTGCGCGAACTGGCACCGTACAAAATCGAACACGTCGATGTGCCGTGGAACGGCACCGTGGTGTCGGGCAATCTGCACCTGGCGCCCGGCGACGGCCGCAGTGATGTACCCAGGCCGCTGATTTTTTATGTGCCCGGCTGCGATCAAACCAAGGAGGCCTGGCCGCATCCGTATTACAACCAGGCGCTGCAACGCGGCATGCATGTGTTTTCGTTCGACGGCCCCGGTCAGGGCGAGAGCAACCTGCGCGGCATCCGCTTGACCGATGACAACTACGAAGACGCCGCCGCCGCTGTGATCGATGTGCTGGTGAAGCGTAAGGAGGTCGATGCCAAAAAAATCGGCGTCTATGCGCTTTCGTTCGGCTCGTTCTGGGGCATGCGCATCGCCGCGAAAAACCGCAACATCGCCGCTGCCGCAGCACCTTGGGCATCCTTCGTGGATAAATATTATCTGATGACCGAAGAGTCGCCGCGCTACAAGCAACTGTTCGCCTATCTCACGCAATCATCCAGCGAGGCTGAGCTTGATGCCGTGTGGCAGAAGATGACCATGGACGGCCTGATGGACAAGATCACCTGCCCCACGCTGATCGTCGCCGGCGAATACGATCCGCGCGCGCCGGTGGACGAGGTGTATCGCGCTTTTGATGAAATGAAAGCCCCCGCCGAACTGTGGGTGCTGCCCGACCAGCACCACAACGGCTCGATCACGCAGAAGGGACGCAGCTCGGTATGGGAAGCCGACATCCACGCCTTTGTGTGCGACTGGATGCGCGA
>VFLF01000666.1 GCA_009885185.1 Nitrosomonadales bacterium
CCGACTACCGGCTCGAACGGCTTGTCGCCTTCCGCGGCCCATGCTCCGCCTATCAGGGCAGGCAATAACAACATCAAAATCGTTTGCAACAGGCGGCTTACAGTTCTCAACGGAATCTCCATGACATGGCAACACAATTCAACACAATTTGAACTTGGGGTTTATCGGCTAGAGCGGTAGCATAGCGCAAACTCCCGCCCTCTCACACTCTCGACATCATGAAAAAAGACACGTTGCTCGGCCACGCTGGACGCGATCCATCAAAACACCATGGCACGATCAACACACCGGTGTTTCGCGCATCAACCATTGTTTTTCCTGATCTTGAAACGTACAGCACGCGCCCCGCCGACGATTACAAAACGCCGCGCTACGGCATTCACGGCACACCAACGACGTGGGCGCTGGAAGAAGCGGTGTCGAAAATGGAAGGCGGTCATAGCGCAGTGGCGGTGTGTTCCGGGCTCGCGGCCATTGTTGCCGCGGTGTGCGCGTTTGTAAAAGCGGGCGATCACCTGCTGGTGACCGATTCCGCCTACGGGCCGACACGCACCTTTTGCGACAAGCAATTGAAGGGCTTCGGCGTGGCGGTTGAATACTACGATCCGCTCATTAGCGCCGGCATAAAAACCCTAATAAAAACAAATACTAAGGCGGTATTCTGCGAAGCACCCGGCTCGCTCAGCTTTGAAATGCAGGACATACCTGCCATCGCGCGCGAAGCGCATGCGCGCAACATTCCGGTGCTCGCGGATACCACCTGGGGCACGCCGTATTTTTTTCGTTCGTTCGAGGCGGGCGTGGATGTGTCGATCCACGCCGGTACCAAGTACATCGTCGGCCACTCGGATGTGATGCTGGGCATGATCGTCACCAACGAAAAATACTGGCTGCCGGTGCGGCGCACCGTGGCCGAGTATGGCTATTGCTCCAGCGCGGACGATTGTTATCTCGCGCTGCGCGGCTTTCGCACCATCGGTGTGCGCATGAAGCAGCAGATGGCGAACGCCATCAAGATCGCGCGCTGGCTGCAAACCCGCGTCGAAGTGAAACGTGTGTTGTACCCGGCGCTGGAAAGCGATCCGGGCCACGCCATCTGGAAGCGGGATTTTCAGGGCGCGGCATCGTTATTCGCCTTTGTACTCAATCCGGCGAACCACAAGCAGATCACGGCATTTGTCAACGCGTTGAAACTGTTCGGCATCGGTTCCAGTTGGGGTGGCTACGAATCGCTGGTCACCGCGCCGAATATCACCCCGCTGCGTACCGCGACGACATGGCCCGCCGATGGCCCGGTGATCCGATTACACATCGGGCTGGAAGACCCCGATGATCTTATCGCGGATGTGGAACAGGCATTCGGCAAAATGTCGGGCGCGGCCTGATCGCCGGTCGCTAAATGGAGACGGGCTTGCCTGACTCCGCCGACGCGACAATCGCCTCGATCACCGCAATGCCGTTGACCGCTTGCTCCGGCGGCACTATGTAAGCCTGCTTGGCCGCCACGGCATCGGCGAAGGCTTCCAGCTCGGCGTGCTCCTTGTCCACCACGGACAGCGCGATCGGTTGCGGATTTCCTTCCAGTCCTCGTGCCAGCAGTTCGGTATCACCGCGCAGTTCCAGCCAGCCCTTGGTGCCGAACGCATGCACACGGTACAAATCGCCGGTGATAAACAGCGTGGCGAAATAACCCGTGATGCCGTTGCTGAATTTCAACAGCATCGACGTGGTGTCGTCCATGTCAATGGGCGGTTGCAGCTTACGCCTGTCGCTGTGCGCATACACTTCGCTGATCAACCCGCCCAGATTAATCATGGCATCAACCGTATGGATGCCGCGCGGCGACATGCCGCCCGCCGGTGATTCGGCGCGGGTAGATCGCCAATAACCCGGCTTCAAGGTAAAGCCAGTCGGGCCGGAATGGTGGCCTTCGATATGCACCAGATCACCGATCTCGCCGGCAAGAATGCGGCGTTTCATTTCGACGAACGATGGCGCATAGCGGCGGTTGAAGCCCAGTCCCAGCGTGACACCCGCGGCCTTGGTGGCGTCCACAGCCTGTTGCGCGGTGGCGGCGGTGAGCGTAATCGGCTTTTCCGCAAACACATGTTTGCCCGCGCGCGCGGCTTCGCAAATGTGCTGGCAATGCAGGGAATGCGGCGTGGCGATCAGCACCGC
>VFLF01000899.1 GCA_009885185.1 Nitrosomonadales bacterium
AATGAAGGCGTATGCCGGTGAAACCCACCCGCATACCGCGCAGCAACCCAAACCTTTGCAGTTTTAATCCAGTTTTGATCGCGTCTGTTCGAGCAATAATCGAGGCAAAATAACATGGCAGTGCAAAACAACTATGGAACCGGTCGCCGCAAAAGCGCGGTTGCGCGCGTGTTTCTTAAGCCCGGCAAAGGCGACATCGTCGTCAACGGCAAACCGGTAGACCAGTTTTTCGCTCGTGAAACCGGCCGCATGATCGTGCGTCAGCCGCTGGTGCTCACCGAAAATCTTGAGCGCTTCGATATTCGTGTCAACGTCATCGGTGGCGGCGAGTCCGGCCAAGCTGGCGCCGTGCGTCACGGCATTACACGCGCCTTGATCGATTACGATGTCGCGTTAAAGCCGGTGCTCAAAAAAGCCGGCCTCGTCACGCGTGACGCGCGTGAAGTGGAACGTAAAAAAGTCGGTCTGCGCAAAGCGCGCCGCCGTAAGCAGTTCTCCAAGCGGTAACTCGCGGTATCAACGCGCTACGCGACGGAGCCGCCTTACTGGCGGCTTTGTCATTTTTGTTCCCGAAAAGCGGCAGGTGCAACAAGCGACGGAGACAAGCATGACGCAAAAAGTTATCAATATCGGCATTGTCGGCGGCACCGGCTACACCGGTGTGGAGTTGCTGCGGTTGCTGGCACAGCATCCCAACGCCAAACTCACCGCGATAACGTCCCGTTCGGAAGCCGGACTGCCGGTCGCCGACATGTTTCCCAATCTGCGCGGCTGGATCGACCTTAAATTTGTAGAGCCTGCGGCTGCCGCGCTGGATCAATGTGATCTGGTTTTCTTCGCCACACCCAACGGCATTGCGATGAAAGATACCCCCGCGCTGGTGAAGGCGGGCGTGCGCGTGATCGACGTCGCTGCGGATTTCCGCATCAAGGACATCCCGGTGTGGGAACACTGGTACGGCATGAAGCACGCTTGCCCCGATCTGGTGGCCGAGGCGGTGTATGGCCTGCCGGAAGTCCATCGGGACACGATCGCTAACGCGCGAATTGTGGCAAATCCCGGTTGTTATCCTACCGCAGTGCAACTTGGCTTCCTGCCGCTGGTCGAATCAGGCGTGGTGGACACCGAACATCTGATCGCGGACGCCAAATCGGGCGTGTCGGGCGCGGGCCGCAAGGCCGAAGTGCATACACTGCTGGCCGAAGCCGCCGATAACTTCAAGGCGTATGGCGTGGCGGGGCACCGGCATTTGCCCGAGATCACGCAGGGGCTTACGCATATGGTTGGAAAGGCAGGCAAGGCCGTGAAGCTGATATTCACGCCCCATCTCACGCCGATGATTCGCGGCATTCACGCCACGCTGTATGCGCGGCTCACGCAAACAATCGCCAAGGATATTGATTTGCAGTCGCTGTACGAAAAACGCTACGCCAACGAGCCGTTCGTGGATGTGATGCCGGCGGGTTCGCACCCGGACACACGTTCCGTACGCGGCGCGAATATGTGCCGCATTGCGATCCACCGACCGCAAGGGGGAGACACTGCCGTGGTGCTATCGGTCATCGACAATCTGGTGAAGGGCGCGGCGGGTCAGGCCGTGCAGAACATGAACATTATGTTCGGTTTGCCCGAAACCACGGGGCTGCGGCACGTTGCGTTGCTGCCTTGAGCGAATTAAGTAAATTCAGCGAATCTAGAGTGGCAGCGCGTTGAAAGCCTGGTGGAGAAGGCTCAAGAATCGCTCTGGCGCGGGCGCGCCGCGCATGGCGGTGCGCGCGCATGTGCCGTGGTACATGCGCTGGGTGATTATGGCTGGCGTGATGGCAGCAATCGTTGGGGCCAGTTGGGCGACGTATCATTTCGGCAGCGAGTTCGCCGGTTTTCGCAAAAGCGAAATCGAAGGTGAAATGAAGGGCTTGAATGAACTCACCGCCAAACAGGAAACCGAGCTTGCCGAGGCGCGCAAGTCGCTGGCGATTTCCGATAGTC
>VFLF01000313.1 GCA_009885185.1 Nitrosomonadales bacterium
CCTCTGCTCGGCTGTTCGTTTCCGTCACAACGTACCAAGGTTTCTTCGGATGACCAAAATTCAACTTTTTTGGGTAGAGTTTCGTAACAGCCTCCTGCGCGGGAACGACAGTGGAGGGGTTCATCTGTGTTTATCTGTGTTCATCCGTGGTTAAAAAGCCCTTGACCTTAACCTGACATGTGGAAATTTTCGCACTGGATATTCAGCCTCGTCGCCGCCAGCCAGCGCGTCATTGAGCGGCGGCTGACGCGTGCCGGCATGCTGGTGGGCGGCGTGCTGATCGGTACCGCTGCGCTCGGCGCCGATACCAACCTCACGGTCGCGTATCGCATTTTTTCGTTTGCGGCCGCGTTGCTGTTGGTAGGATGGATCGCCACGCTGCTGCAACGCGGGCGTTACCGTGTCGAGCGTCATCTGCCGCGCGTGGTGACCGCGGGCGAGCCGTTTACCTATCGCGTCACCGTGAATAATCTCGCCAACGCGCCGCGCGACGGGCTGACGCTGATCGATGATCTGGCCGATCCGCGGCCGCCGCTGGCGGAGTTTCGCGCGCGCCTGCGCTTTCCCACTTATCGCGCGTGGAAGCGCCTTATCAATGAACGCAAGGCGTGCCAGGTCGATGAACTGGCTCTGCCGGAACTCGCCCCGCGCGGCGCGCTGGAAGTCCGCGTAAGCGGCGAGGCGCTGCGCCGCGGCAATCAGCACTTTCAGGGCATCACCGTGGCGCGCGCCGATCCGTTGGGGTTGGTGCGCGCGTTGTCGCCGCTGCCGGCGCCCGCGAACGTGCTGGTGCTGCCGCGCCGCTACGCCATGCCGCCGATCACGCTGCCGGGTTCGCGCCGTTATCAGCCCGGCGGTGTTGCGCTCGCGGCGTCCATCGGCAACTCAGAGGAATTCGTTGGCCTGCGCGATTACCGTCCCGGCGACCCCTTGCAGCGCATCCACTGGAAAAGTTTTGCCCGCGCCGGCGAGCCGGTGGTGCGCGAGTATCAGGATGAATACTTCGAGCGCCACGCGCTGATCCTCGACACCTTCGCCGGGAGTGAGCGCGCGATCGCGTTCGAGGAAGCGGTGTCAATTGCCTCGTCACTGGCCTGCACCGTCAACACGCAAGAGTGCCTGCTCGATCTGATGTTCGTCGGCGCGGAGTCCTATATCTACACGGCGGGGCGCGGGCAGATGACCACTGGCAGTTTGTTGGAGGTGCTGGCGGGCGTGCAACTGTGCGCAGCCAAACCGTTTCGCACCCTGCAGGATGCCGTCACCTCGCGGCGCGGCCTGCTCACCGGCAGCATCTGCATTTTGCTGGCGTGGGACGACGCGCGGCGCGAGTTCATCCGCACGCTGCGCACGCTCGGCGTGCCGTTGATGGTGCTGGTGGTCAGCACGGATGCAATAGCAGAGCGCGAGCCATGGCTGCACGTGATCGTGCCGGGCAAGGTGCCGGAGGGTCTCGCCTCACTATGAGCACAACGACAAAAATCCACCCGCTGATGCTCGCGGCAGTGATCGCCTTCTGGGGCTGGCAGACCGGGCAATGGCTCGTCGCCGTGCCTGTGGCGGCGCTGCTGTGCGCGTCGTTTTATGTCTCGCTGCGCTGGGCGCTCACTACGGCGCATCTCACGCGCGTGGCGGATTTTTGTACGGTGCTGGCCTTGCTGCTCGGCGGCTTTCTGTACGTCACCTACGGTAATCCTCTCGCCATTATTTTGTTTTTTCGGTGGCTGCCGCTGATGTTTTTGCCGGTGGCGCTGGCGCACGCTTACAGTGCCGGTACCGAGTCTGCGGGAACGGCGGGGCGTATGAATCTCTCGGTTCTATTCTGGAGTTTGCGCCGCCGCCCACCGCGCGGTTATGAACAACGGCCGGTGCTGTTTGATCCCTGGTGGCCGTACTTTGCGTTGTGGATCATCGCTGCCGCCGCCGCCAACGAACGGGGGATGTGGTTTTATATCGGGCTGGTGGCGCTGGTCAGTTGGCCGCTGGTGCGCATACGCCCGTGGTCGTATCGCGTGGGCACATGGGGCGTGGCGTTTTCACTGGCGATTGCGTTGGGCTTTGGATTGCAATATGCGCTGAATTACACGCAAGGCTGGCTCGAAGCCGCAGTGCCGGAGTGGATTTCCGCATCGGGTTCACGCACCGATCCGTATCGCGCCACCACTGACATCGGTCACATCGGCAAGTTGAAGGAGTCCGACACCATCGTGCTGCGCGTCACCACGCCCGATGGAAAAGCGCCGCCGCGGCTGTTCCATCGCGCGAGTTACAACGCTTACTTCGGCGCGGCATGGCTGGCGCGCGGCGCGGGATTCGCGAACCTGCAAGGCTTGCCGCAGGATCGCTGGCCGCTGGCTGCCGCCGCCTCCATCGCAACGCCGTCACAGCGCGTCACCATCCATGATTACACCACGCGGCCCAACCCGGTGCTGAGTCTGCCCACCGGCACTGCGGCCATAGAAAATCTCAAAGCCGTCAGCGCCCAGCGCCATCCGCTGGGCGCGGTACAGATCGTGCGCGAGCCGGGATACTTTTCGTATGTCGCCACCTATGCGGGAGAACACGCATTCGACGCCGCGCCGACGGCGGAAGATACGCGGCTGCCGCCGCGCGAGCGCGAAGCCTTTACCGCACTGGCGGCGGAACTCGGCCTCAATGCGGGTGCGGCGGCCGCCGGCGTGGAACAGGTGCAACGCCACTTTGCCCACGGCTACCAGTACTCGACGTTTCAGAAAAACGCGCCCTTGCTTGGTTCGCCGATAGTCGATTTTTTGCATCGCTCGAAATCAGGACACTGCGAATACTTTGCCACCGCCACCGCTTTGCTGCTGCGCGCGGGCGGCATCCCCGCGCGTTACGCGACGGGGTTTGCCGTGGCGGAAAAAAGTGATCGCGAGAACGCGTATCTGGTGCGCACGCGCCATGCCCACGCGTGGGTGCGCGCGTATGTGAACGGCGCATGGATCGATGTCGACACCACGCCGCCGTCGTGGTTTTCGATCGAGGCCGAGGACGGCAACACGCTGTCGAAAATCTGGTCGCACGTCACCGATCTGTGGTCGTGGCTGCGCTTTCGCACCGCGCAGGCGTGGGCCAACAGTGATGAACGCCAGTGGCTCGCCGGTGCGCTGGTGGTGCTGCTGCCGTTTGCATTGTGGCTGGCATGGCGGTTCTATCGCAGCCACAAGCGCAAACAAAATAATGAATTAAAACAAATACTTACATCGCATTCGTCAGTGGGCGCCGATTCGGAGTTTTATCCCGTCGAGCAGCGGCTGACCGCGCAAGGATACGGGCGGCGCGCGCATGAAACCTCGCGCGATTGTCTGGCGCGGATCAAAACCGATGCGCAAATCGATACCGCGCCGCTCGCCGAGCTCACCGATATCGTTGATCTGCACAACCGCTACCGCTTTGATCCGCTGGGCTTGAGTGACGCACAGCGCGCGCGGCTCAGGGATGCCGCGCAAGGATGGCTGGCGCGCAACACCGGCGTCGTACCGCCGTAGTAACCACGGCAATATTCATTTTTCGGAAAAATGGCGTTGCGGGCGCTTTTGAAAATCCCGATAATCATCCTTCGTTTTCGTTGTCCCCTAACCACCTCCCCACTACCCGGAGTCATTCCATGAGAACACCTCTTGTCGCCGCCGCCATCTTGACCCTCGCCGCCTGTGCCTCCACCCCCGAATCCAGCGGCCCCTCGGCAACGGTCGTTCTGCGCCCCGCCAGCGGCACGCAGGTGCAAGGCAAGCTGACATTTACGCAAGCGGGCAGCAGCGTGCGCGTGACCGGCGAAGTGCTTGGACACACGCCGGGCGCGAAGGGGTTTCATATACACGACAAAGGCGATTGCAGCGCGCCCGATGCCATGAGCGCGGGCGGTCACTTCAACCCGACGAAATCAGCGCATGGCGCGCCGGGCGCGGGACACGCGGGTGATCTGGGCAACATCGTGTTTGATGCAAACGGCAGGGCGATGGTCAACATGACCATCAGCGGCGTAACCATCAGCAAGGATGCGCCCAACAGCATTATCGGCCGCTCGGTGATCGTGCACATCAACCCGGATGACCTGAAAACCGACCCCACGGGCAATGCCGGCGGACGCGCGGCTTGCGGCGTGATCGGCTAATTCACTTGGGCAAGGGCGCCTTGTAAGCCCAGGCAAGCATCGCCGCGCCCACCAGCACCATCGGCAACGACAACCACTGCCCCATCGACCAGCCCATCGCCAGCAGCCCTAAAAAGCTGTCCGGCTCGCGCGCGTATTCGACGACAAATCTGAACGCGCCGTAACCGATCAGAAACAACGCCGACACTGCGCCACGCGGGCGCGGTTTGGCGGAATACCACCACAGAATCACGAACAGCAGCACGCCTTCCAGCGCAAACTGATAAAGCTGCGACGGATGACGCGGCAGCTTGTCGACCAGCGGAAAAATCATCGCCCACGCCACGTCGGTGGGCCGCCCCCACAGCTCGGCGTTGATGAAATTGCCGAGCCGGCCCGCTGCGAGGCCCAGCGGCACCAGCGGCGCCATGAAGTCGGTGACATTCAGCCAGTGCTGTTTGCGGCTGCGCGCAAACCACGCCAGCGCGACGATCACGCCGAGCATGCCGCCGTGGAAGGACATGCCGCCCTCCCACACGTAAAAAATCTTCCACGGCACGTGGATGTAATCGCTGAATTTGTAGAACAGCACATAGCCGAAGCGCCCGCCGAGGATCACGCCGAGGATGCCGTAGAACATCACGTCGTCGAGGTCTTTTTGCTGCCAGACGCCGTTCGGATTCGCTTTAATCCGCAGACGGCCGAACCACCACACCAGCGCGAAGCCCACCACATACATCAGCCCGTACCAGCGTACGGCGAGTGGCCCGATGCTGACGGCGATGGGATCAAATCCGGGGTGTAC
>VFLF01000056.1 GCA_009885185.1 Nitrosomonadales bacterium
CTTTGGCAGGGCATCGCGCTAATCATTTATGGCGTGCTCGTCATCGGGCTGGTGGACAACTTGCTGCGGCCGATGCTGGTGGGAAAGGATACCCGCATGCCCGACTACGTGGTGATGATCACCACTCTGGGCGGCATGGCGGTATTCGGCATCAACGGGTTTATTTTGGGCCCGATGATTGCAGCGATGTTTATTGCGGTGTGGGGCATCTATACCAGGACCCAGCAAGCCTGAGCGGAATACGCCTCGCAAGCTCACGACGCTCGCCCTGCACGCGATTCCATGCAAAGTATGGACAACAAGATTGTCGTTCAGCTATGCGCGATGGCGAACATACCTTGCGCTGGATTCGCTGTACAAAGACATCGTGATTTCCTGCTTTTCGCGGGGCGTCCATAGACTCAGGAGAAGATGATGAAAAAGCTTGCAATAGCGTTAGTGGCGGTCGGCGGACTGTTGTCCGGCTGTATTGCTTACGAGGAACCGCGCAGAAGTACCGGCGTATACCAAGGCGATAGAGACCGCGATGGCATACCCAATCGTGTGGATCGCGACCGGGAAGGCGATGGCGTGCCGAATCGCCAGGATCGCCAGCCGGACAATCCGCGACGCTACTAACCACTGCGGATTCCCACTGCCATGGCTTACCGTAAGTATCTGATTTATATAATATTTACGTAAACCATCCATTGGGAGCCGGCATCCGCTTACGAAACTATGCGGGACTATGCAGTATCACAATCCGCCCCGCATTTGGCGTAACGATGCCGGTGCGGTCACGATTCCCATACGGTAATTATTGCAGGCGAAGCCATATCTCATTGCGCCGCATGAACCACAGCGTCCACGGCGCGTTGTATCGCGAATAAACGGGCTCGCCTGACCATGGGATTTCCGCACCGCGTAATGCAGCTTTGAGCTTATCCAGGTGTTCCGTGTAATTGGCGTCCGACCAAAAGCCGGAAAACGTGATCGCGGCAAGCCTGCTTGCCGCTACCGTCCGCAGGCGCACCCGTGGGTCGATGGGCTCGGGCGCGGATTCCACCGTCACACCTTTCGGCAACACGAACTGCACCACAAAGCCACCGGGCGCAGCGGTCTGGGTCACGGGCGCTGTCATCTCGAGACGCGTCGGCGCCGCAGCCTGTATGACAGGGGCAGTCATGGCGAACTTCTTCTCGCCTTTGTTTTTGCCGAAAATATAGCCTGCCAGAATCGGAAAAGCGTCGTTGCCCGCCTTGTCCGCAGGACCGGAGACGAGCACCTCGGCAACGACGTAAGGTGCGTACTGCCGCACTTCCACGTCGCCGAAATTTTGCACAACAACATAGTCCGGCTCTTCGATGGCTTTTGTCATCGGGGATACGGCGAGCAGGACAACTGCAAGCAGCCAGTGGCGCATAGCCGATACTCGATATTATCGAAATCCTCGTGTAGTTCTACTCCGTGCTGCCATGCAGACTTTTGGGAAGCGCCCTGATCGCCGCCGCGGTTTCGGCAATGAAATCACGATGTTGATTCTCCCAATCGCTTACCTGAGCGTCCGCTTCGCGGCGGTCAATGCCATAGTTTTCCTGGATCTTTCCGATCAATTGATCCCGCTTTCCTGCAATGCTCTCAAAATGATCATCGCTGAGGTTCCCCCATTGTTCTCTGACCCGCCCCTTGAATTGAACCCAGTTTCCTTCGACGATTTCCCAGCTCATTTTCAGCTCCTTATTGGTGATAGTCGTTGATATTCGTTGACTCACTATCGACAGCAGGCACCCGCAACGCCACATCAGTGGCTATCGGCCAAACCGTCGCGCAGTGGAGTGTGTCCCCTGCACAGCGCTTCTTCTGTTCGTTGGCGCACAGAACATCATGCCGAAGCCGATCAATATCACCACGGGCAACGGATTTTCTCCGCCGACAAGCACCTACATCTACAACGCCATGCCGCACCACTGTAATGCTGCGGCGCGAGAGGATAGCCAATGGAACGAATCATCGCTGGACGATTTCAAACCAAAGACCGCGCGGATGCGGTAGCCATAGTGATTGCGCAGTATGTCGAAACCTCGGACATTTGCATTTTTCACAATAATCCGCCAGGACAACACGGTGCTTATACTGTGGGTGGAGACGAAGCCGTAGACGTCGCTGCGGAAGGCGCGGGGCAGTCGGCGGCGGGCGCCGCCGTTGCCGCAGGGGTCACAGCAGGCGCGATCGGGGCAATCGGCGGGCCGGTCGTCGCGCTGGTGGCAGCAGCGACGGGGGCCTATGTGGGTTCGCTCGCCGGTGCGCTGCACGGACTGGGCAATGAGGAGGACAAACCGCATGCACCCGAACTTCGTCCGGGCGGCGTCATATTGGCGGTGCACATTGCGAATCCGGCGAATGAACAGCGTGTGATCTCCACACTGCGCGCCGAAGATGCGGCAGATATTGAGCAAGCAGACGGCGAATGGCGCGATGGCGACTGGACGGATTTCAATCCGGTTGCAGTGCCGCAGCTTGTGCCGCTGGGCAGTTACGTTCCCCATTAATTCTGTCTGTCGATCAGGGGCCGTCAATGCCACTCAGGAAAGGGTCCAGCCAGTCCGTCGTCAGCAGTAATATCAAAACACTGGTGGATAACTGGCAGCAGGATGGGGCGATAGGCGCTAGTCATCCCCCGACCAGGAAAAAAGCGCTCAAGCAGGCCGTTGCCATCGCCTTGAGCAAAGCGGGAAAAAGCCGCAAAACTGCTGCCGCTAAGCCCCGCAGGCACCAGGGTAGTTAAGGCTTGGTGTACCCCGTCGCTGATCTGATTGTAGTACTCGAACGCCCCTACGCTGATACGCCCGAAGGGGCGTTGCGTTTTTTTGTTGCCCTGGTTGATGCCATTCGGCCCGGTGATCCGCACAATCTCGAAGCAGGTGCATCCGCGTTTAGGGTATTGCGCGACATGGCCATGAGCACGGCTACGCATCGTGCCACGCTGCGGCGCCACCTGCAGCAGCTCTTTGCCGGAACGTATCAGGTCAACCTTTATACCGATGCGGGTATTCTGTCCAACTCCGGATTTTTCAGCACGCTATGGCATCGCGCCATGCGCCGCATGCTGCCCGAAGTGCCCGATGCCGCGCGACTGAAGGACTGCTTGAACTGCGTGTTACAGCACAGTGATGATCACATCTGGCTGGCAGCAGGCTCGCTCGAAGATAAGCTCGCTTTGTGGGACGCTATTTTCAGCGATGCGGGAACGGAAGAACGTTGGCAGTTGCATACAGAAGCACAACTGCTTGAAGCCATGCAGGTGCTGGCCATGCGTATCGGCGCTATGGGACTGGAGCCTGAACTAACGCGGGTGCAGCCGCGCATCATCGAATTCGAATCGCCCTTCGTGCACTTGGGCGCGGAAGTGCTGCACTTTACTGAAGCGTGGCGTGCGCGCCATGCCGACCCCGCGGCCGAGCACGAAGATGAGCTGCACATGATGGTGCTGTTCGATCAGTGCAGTGAGGTGATGGTGCGTGCCCGTCGCACCGCTGTCAACGAGGGTACTAGTCTCAGCCTTACTTACCTCTTGGTGCGCATGGAGCAGTCGCTGAAGCGGCTGGTACAGCTTACCGGCGTACTGTGCGCACGCTTTCAACCTGATCCGCGTATGGCAGCGGTCGACCGCTGGACGCGTCTGATGCACGATCTCGTATACGGAGAGAGCCACCGTAACAACTTACGCGAGCCCTTTCACCGCCTCACCGGCCTGCTCGCGCTACGAATAACCGAACATGCCCGAATAACCGGCGAACACTACATCGCGAACGATCGCGCCGAGTATGCCGCGATGTGGCGCTCGGCAGCAGGCGGCGGTCTTATCGTCGGATTCATGGCACTTACCAAGATCCTGCTTGGCAAACTCGTCCTGGCGCCGCTCGCCAATGTCTTCGTGCACGGCCTGAACTTTTCGCTCGGCTTTGTGCTGATCCATGTACTGAAATTCACGCTGGCGACCAAGCAGCCGGCCATGACCGCTGCCACCATCGCCGGGAGCATCGACCAGTCAGAGGGAAAGACCCGTGACCTGCACCGCCTCGCCGACCTGGTGGTAGCTACAGTGCGCAGCCAAATCGCCGCCATCGCAGGCAATGTAGCAGTGGCAATACCGACCGCGGTCGCCATCGCGCTTGCCTACCAATGGATCACCGGCCACCATACGATTGATCTGGAAAAAGCACACCATACACTGCACGACCTCTCGCCAACGGCGAGCCTCGCCATCCCCTATGCAGCGCTGACCGGCATCCTGCTCTTTCTGGCTGGCCTAATGTCAGGTTACTTCGACAACAAGGCGGCGTACGACCACATCCCACAGCGCGTTGCCCATCTCGACTGGCTGCGCCGACTGCTCGGCCCGCAGCGCACCGACCGTTTCGCCGACTACATCGGACGTAATCTGGGCAGCCTCGCCGGCAATGTTTTTCTCGGCATCATGCTTGCCAGTGTGGCGCCCATCGGTATCCTGCTGGGCTTGCCGCTGGAGGTGCGGCACGTCACGCTGTCATCCGCCAATTCCGCCTTCGCTCTAGCAGCATTCGATTTTCATATCGACGCGCGGACACTCATCGAAACTCTCACCGGCATCGCGCTGATCGGGGTCACCAACCTATCAGTCAGTTTCACGCTCGCGCTGTGGGTTGCACTCAAGGCACGCGGCACCGATTTCGCGGGTAGCCGCGGGCTTGCCGGCCTTTTGCTGGAGCGCCTGCGCACGGCGCCGGCGCGATTCTTCGTGCCGCCGCCCGCGCAAGCCGAAGCACCAAAAGTGTAGAGGAGTATGGCTTGGGGTAGCGAAATCACTTTGGTCTTGCCGGCACCTGTCGCCATTTTTACGACGTAACGCGGCCAGTCTTCCGGAAACATGCCTGCGGAAACAGCGCCCGATGCATCGAAACGCAGCAGGTCAAATTTGTCGCGCGCGCGGCGCACATCATATAGCCAGATTACGGTTTCAACCGCTTCGCGCTGGGCAAAGTAATAGCGGAATGGATTGAGCGAACCATCTGACTGCTCAACAAGATGCTCGGTGTCGAACCACCAGTGCAGGAGCGCGCGTGATGTTTCCGAAGCGCCTTTGTAGCCGGCATCCCGCCACACTTTGACTTCGACGCGAATTTTGGCGACCAGCGGCGGAAGGAGTTTTTCGTAGGACTTTTCACGAAGCTCTTCCGCAGCAGGGAACCAACGATGCTCCGGCAGGATAACGTCGTAAGGTGACTCACCGACGACATCCTATCCTCGAAATACGCCCATCACCTGATTTTGACAGTAACTCTGAAGGGCAACGAAAGTGGGTGTAAAGTAACTTCGGGGACTAATTCGGGGACTAACTTGAGAACAGATGACCTATTTATTAGGAAAATACGCCGTAACTTATTGATTTTATTGGTGGGCCCTGATGGACTTGAACCATCGACCAACGGATTATGAGTCCGCTGCTCTAACCAACTGAGCTAAGGGCCCGAGGGGCGAGATTCTACCGGTTTTCTTGTAACGTTTCTTGAACTTAGCGGGGCCTTCATGCAGTGCTGAGGGGTGCCTTTTTTGCTTTTGGGGATCGGCATAGAGCGGAATACTAAAAGTCCGGTGGTCGGTATAGGGTCCGCGCAGGTACGTGGCATCGAAAACCGTGGCGCGCTGGAAACGGCGCACCGTGCGCTAGGCACCTGCGGGCAGGTGTTTCGCTACGCTGTGGCCACCGGACGTGCGCAGCGCGATCCTATAGGCGACCTGCGTGGCGCATTGCACCCGGTGAAGGGTGAGCACTTTGCGGCGATTACTGACCCCAAACGGGTTGGCGAGTTATTGCGCGCACTGGATGGCTACCAAGGAACACGACTACTCATTGGCTATTTGAAAGCAACTTCGCCTATTGGCAAGTGACGCTTGCTTGAGGCCTCCATTCCGCTTCAAAGCAGCCATAGGAATAATGTTTCGGGTGTCAGGGTTTAGTATGTTGAAAAGGTCCTGTCAAGCCCGCGGTTCTCCGGCCTCATTCACCATGATGGTTGGGCCCGGCGGCCGCGTCATCTGTATACGGTGTTCTTGCCCGCGAAACGTATAGATGACTTCCCAATGGTCTGGCTTGGCTTGACTCGGGACATTCTCGCATTTTTGTACGTCACGAGTTTGAGGTGCGGGATCGCCCCTACCTACATTGGCTCCTACCGCCGCACCGGCTACAGCGCCACCTACCGTGGCAAGATCCTTCCCACGTCCACCACCTACCTGATGGCCCAGAACACCCCCTATTACTGCACCGACGAGTGCACCTGGCACATTAAGATTTGCCCCGGGTGGCTGGCTAACTTGTTCGCGCTCCATCCAGCAGCGTTGTTCTGGCGGGCCCACAATGGCGCGAACTGAGATGACGGTTGCCTCATAAATCCTTTCGCTGTCACGACGGCGATTGTCGTATACCGCGAGAGGCGCGGGCGCATAACGGGCATCATCGATACGCGCGTTGGGGATAACCATCCGGACCGAGGAAATACGGTCGTTCATTCCCATTGCCGCCAAGGAGGGGTATCTTCCGGGTCGCAGAACCGTGCATCGGCCATTGAAGCCCGCATGTTCGCAAACTTCCCACCGCTCCCCTAATACGACAACTGATGATGCGCGGTCATTAAACCCAGACCGATCAAAGTTTCCTACCTCTTGATTGGTGGGAAAAGACCGCCCGGTAAAATTCTCGTTTTCGTAGAAAATTATCTGTGCTGTCGATGGCGCGGCGGCAACCACTGGGGCGGGAGCCACCACCAGAGCAGGAGCATAGCGGCGGTCTTCAACGCGAACATTCGGGGCAAGGCGGCGCATTGAAGATACGCGGTCATACAGTCCCATTGCCGCCAACGATGGATATCGGCCGGGACGCAGGACCATGCAACGACCGTTGAAATCCACATCGTCGCAAACTTCCCAACGGTCCCCCGTGACGACAACCGATGAGGCTCGGTCATTGAATCCAGAACGCTCAAAGTCGCCGATCTGTTGATTAGTTGTGAAGGACTGCCCTGCAAAGCCCTCGCGTTCGTAGAAAGTGATCTGTGCTGCGGGGGTAGGCGCCACGACGACGGGAAGGGGTGCATAACGACTATCGTCAATACGTACTGTAGGATTTATCATCCGTACCGATGAAATCAGGTCTTGTAAGCCCATGGAAGCAAAGGAAGGGTAGCGTCCGGGGCGCAAGATCATGCAACGCCCGCCGTAATTAACGTCATCGCAAACCTCCCATCGATCCCGGGCCACCACAACCGATGCCGCCCTACCGTATCCTCGCCCTTCGAAATCCCGTATGCGTTCACCGGTAGTAAAGGCACGCCCGGCAAAGCCTTCTCGCTCATAAAATGTTACCTGCGCGGCAGCTTGTGCGCTCATAGCCAATGTGGCGATAACTACCAAGGTTTTAATAGATTGAAACATATTTTCCTCCTTCAAAAGGGCAGCGATGAAATCTGCCATTCGAACTTAACGGTTGGTGCCTTTGGGGGTTGACCGTAACGCTTTACCTTAGTGCATCCGATGCTTTTTCCGGGCTGATGAACAGTAGGTTTGTCGTGATCCGAGAGTCTACATACGCCCCAAATCCTGTATCGCGTCGATTACCATTCCTGTGCCGATGGCAATAAGGAGAATATCGGAAGCTATGCGCACGTAACGGTAGCCAGTGGGCGGTGCGCCAATTTGCACTACCAGCTTCGGCGGCAAATCATAGTAGATTACGTCGCGTGGAATCGGCCTGCCAACCTGCCATTTCTTCGCCTGACCGGGCGGCATGCAACCGTTGTTTTTCTTGGCCAGGCCTGGAGGGCAGAATCCGCGACCATATTCCTGTGCATAGTATTCGCGCACATACCCCCGATGTTGATCGACGAAGCGCACTCCTTGTCCGGGTGTTAAGCTGCCTTTTGCGCGATTTCCACGATCATCGTCGCGCGACTTGTCCTGGCGGTGTTCGCTCTTTTCGTTGTGCTCGTTGCTCTTGCCTTTACCTTTACCCTCCGGCTTATCCGCAAGCACTGGGCTGGCGGTCAATGCTGCGGTGATCAGGACGGCGAGCATGCGTCCAGTCCAATTCCAAGGTTGAGTCATGATTCATGTCCTTTAAGTGATTCCCTTTTACCAAACGATTTGACTACCGTTGCAGTTGACATGAATATGCGCTGTGATGTTCACTCTGCAAGAAAATTTACAAGAATCGCAGCAAGCTTTCGTGGGTTTTCTTTTGCCTGAAACGCACTGACAATTTTTCGACGTCGACCGTTGTGGCGACGAAAAGCGGGTGCAGCTTATACCCAGCCGAAATCAATCACGTCTTCGAAAATCGTTCTTATAAGTCGGCCAGCACCAGCGCTGTACCGTTGTGCGTAAGCTTC
>VFLF01000052.1 GCA_009885185.1 Nitrosomonadales bacterium
CCCGTCATCGCGACGAACAACGGCAAGCCCATCGTGCGGGTGATCCGCGATGAGCTGGTGAGCGGCACGCGCAGTCCGGCGCGCGAGACCTTCCGCCTCACGCACAATGCCGCCACGCTGGATCAATCACAAGCGAAACTTACCGTGCGCCGCCGCGAGGCCGACCCGCGTGTGGAGATACCCGCGTCGGGCTGGGCCTATGTGAACGATCGCGAAATCCGCTTGATGCCCGAAGGCACGAAGCCGGTGACCGGCTCGATCTACGAGTTTCATTACCCGGCAAAGGACCCGCGCGTGCTGGGCATCGGCATGGCGGCCACGCGTGATCTGATTTCGTTCATGCGGTATGAGTCCGCGGATGCGAAAGGCACGGCCAATCCGGCGCGCGGCATCAAGGCCACGCTGGCGTTCGGCGTTTCGCAAAGCGGGCGTTTCCTGCGTGATTTTGTGTATCAGGGTTTTAATCAGGACACGCGCGGTCGCAAGGTTCTCGACGGTGCGCTATCGCACACCGCCGGGGTGGGTGGTGTGTTTCTCAATGCGGAGTTCGGCCAGCCCGCGCGCACCAACACGCAGTTCGAGGATCACATGATGCCGGAGAATGAATTTCCTTTTTCCACCGCGCGCATGACTGATCCCGTCACCGGCAAAACCGATGGTCTGATGCGCAACGACGGCTTTGATCCGCTTTGGATGGAGACCAACACCTCCACCGAATATTGGCAAAAAGGCGCATCGCTCTTGGTGACCGATCCGCTGGGGCAACGCGATGTCGATCTGCCCGCCAACGCGCGCGCCTATCTCATCAGCGGCACGCAGCACGGCGGGCAGGCGTGGATGACCTCCACGCCGGGCAATTGTGTGAACCCGCGCAATCCGCACAGCCCCACGCCCGCGCTGCGCGCACTGATGATTGCGCTGGCCGAATGGGTGGACGGCAAGGCGCCGCCGCTCTCGAACACACCGCGCCTGAAAGACGGCACGCTGGTGGCCGCGCAAAAGCTGCAATTCCCCGCCATCCCCGGCGTGGCAGTGGCGCGCAAAGTGAGTGAGTTCGGCGTGCTGACCGACTGGACCAAACCCGCGATGGACATGAGCAAGCCCTACCGCCCGCTGGTCACGCAAATCAACGCCGACGGCAACGAAACCGCCGGCATTCAGTTGCCCGAAGTCGCTGTGCCGCTGGGCACCTACACCGGCTGGAATTTATACAAAGCGCCGTTTGTCGAGGGTGAACTGTGCGACCGCGACGGCACCTACATACCGTTCGCCGCCACGCGCGCCGAGCGCGAAGCGCGCAAAGACCCGCGCCCCTCGCTCGAAGAACGCTACGGCTCGCACGCGGCCTATGTGAAACAATTCGCCGAAGCCGCGCAGAGACTCGTCGCTGCACGGTTGTTGTTAAAAGACGACGCCGAACGCCTGATCGCCAAGGCGCAAGGCGCGGACATCGCCAAACAATTTACAACCCAGGAAACTAAATGAAAAAATCCGACAAGAAACCCGCCCGCAGCAAAGCCTTCCAGGCCGGCATTGAGACACGCGGCAAAGTGCTGGGCGCGGAGTACGTCAAACGCGCCTTCAAAAACGCCGATGAATTCACGCTACCGTTCCAGGAAATCGCCACCGAGTTTGCATGGGGCAGCGTATGGAACCGCAAGGGATTGTCGTTGCGTGACCGCAGCATGGTCACGCTGGCGCAATGCATCGCGCTGAACCGCCCCAACGAAATCCGCATTCACCTGCGCGGCGCCCTGCGCAACGGCATCAGCAAAACCGAGCTCAGCGAAATGTGCCTGCACTCGTTTTTGTACTGCGGCGGGCCAGCGTCGCTCGACGCGTTTCACGTGATGAAGGAGGCGCTGCCGGGGTTGGAAGCGGAGTTGAAAGTGGAAAGGAAGAAGCGGTAACGGAGATTGGACCAACCACTGGTGATCGCGAGCCATCCCCCTGAGAGCCGCCGGGCAACGCAGACGCGCCGGGGGAAGTCGGCGAGGACTGTTTGAGTCCTCACGCCGTTGTTGGATGCGAGGGCGAGTTCCGCAGCCGCCCGGCGTGTCGAGTAGCGCAGGGAAGCCCGCAGGGCCGGTGAACCGCGGGACGCCTTTTTTGGGTTACCTTTCTTGGCGGAGCAAGAAAAGTGACCAGCCGCCGGGCTGCCCCCGGCGAAGTTGATGCTCAGTTACTCAAAGCTAATCGGCGCCACAGTTCACTTTTGGATACGAGCGAGCGCTTTTTCGATGCGTTTAATAATGCGTTTAGACACACCGAGATTCAAATCGCGTCGATACATGGTGAAGTAGCTATTGACGTTGCGAGCTGCTTCGCTTGATCTCCCCAGCTTGATAAGACACATTGTAAGCCGATCAAGCGCTTCGATCTCGCCACTTCTCCCAAGTTCCTCAGCTTCTTCTTCGAGCAGCTTGCCAAAAAGATCTGTTTCAATGTTGGTCGATGCGTAACCTGCAATCGCTTCAATTGCTCGACTATAAGAACTTACCGCCCGAGCCAAATCATGCTTTTCATACGATTTTGCTTGTTGAATCAGCGCGCGATTCGCCTCCCTCAGTTTGTGGTAGCGCTCACCCGCTTCATAGTTGAGGGGTCGCCCCATGTTTTGCACATTTACGAGTCCACTGGCGTGCTGCGCGATCCATGCCGCCTCAAGCTCTTCCGCCTCTTCCATTGAATGATTGTCTGTCAGGATGCGGACCTGATATTTACCGTAAAGATGCTTTTGAACATATCGATGCCATAAGGCATGCCGATCAGTGGACCAAGCCCGTCTACCATTACCCACACCCACGTAGAAGATTTTCCCAGTCTCGTCCAAGTGTGCATATACGTAACTTCTGCGCGGCTGCTTTTGATCGGCATTACTCGCAGCCTCAAGTGGCCGAGAACTATCATCTGTAACAAGCGAGATCGTGATTCCCAGATTGGTCAAGTTCGTCGAGAGTTTCATTGCACCTCCTCATCCACTTACCTTTTACAGCTGTTTACCGCCTCCTACCCTTCAACCCCGCCATCCTCCCCAACACCTCACAAACCGACGCCGTGTCGTGTTGCGACAAGCCTTGCGCCATCGCGGTGGTGTAGATCGGCGCGCAGGTGGTAAAGAGCGGCAGCGGGCAATCGACGGATTTGGCCATGTCGCCGATAACCTGCATGTCTTTTTGCCATACCTCGACTTTCATGGTGGCAGGCAAATAATTTTGCTCGACCATCAGTTTGCCGCGCAGCTTGAACACGCCGTTGCCGAGCACCGGGCTGCTGGAAAACAGATCCCACACCTGTTGCGGATCGAGTTTCATTTTGCGTGCGAAAGTCATGGTTTCGCCCACCGCGACGTTGTAGATCGCCACCAGGTGGTTGGCGATGAATTTCATTTTAGTGCCGTTGCCGTAGTCGCCGACGAACTGCACGTTTTTGGTGAACACGTCGAGCACCGGCTTCACGCGCTTGAACGCGAGCTGCGGCCCGCTGGCGAAGATGGTCCACGCGCCTTCTTTCATGCGCACCGCCGTGCCGCTGATCGGGCAATCCAGTGTTTGCGCGCCGGCAAGCGCGAGCGCCAATTGCGCGCGTTCTTTGTCGGCAATGGTCAGCGTGCTGGTTTCGATGACCACCAGCGGTGCGCGTTTCGCCGCTCGTTTGGCGACGACAATTTTTGCGGCAACGTCTTCCAGCACGCTGGCTTTGGCGAGCGAAGTGATCACCACATCCGCCGCCGCAGCGACTTCAGTAGCCGAGGCCAGCGCGCGGCCACCAGCTTTTTTCAGCCGCGCGCGCGCCGCAGCCACAGGATCGTAGCCCACCACTTTGTAGCCCGTCGCGCACAAGGCTTCGGCCATCATGCCGCCCATGATGCCGAGGCCGATCACGCCAACCGTTTGTAACTCTTTGTTTTTATTCAAAATTTATAATACTCATGGAGTCAACCTACTAAGCCCGTCTTTCTGGCGCAGGCCAGAATCCAGGTCGTTGTCCGCGCGTACGCGCTCATTTGAACTGCAAAGTGAAGAGAACGAACTGGATTCCGGCCGCCGGAATGACGGTGGCGCGCATACACCTACCCCATCACCAACGCCGCGCGCCCAATAATCAATTCCTTATCCAGCCGCTGATGCAACGCCTCGGCTTCAACCAGCGGCGCTTTGTCGGTGACCAGCGCCTTGAATTCGCCGCGCGCGACGAGTTCCAGCGTGTTCATGACTTCCTGGCGCGTGGCATACCGGCTGCCGAGAATTTCGATTTCGCTGCGCAGCACTTTCGCCGGATCAACATTGAACGGCTTGCCGCTGCCGCCCAGCGTGACCAGCCGGCCGCCCTTGCCCATCGCGGCGAGCGCGGGTTCCAGCGTGCTAGCGTTGCTGACAAAATCAATCGCGACATCGATGCCCTTGCCGCCGGTGGCCTCGAGCAGTTGTTCGGCCACGCGTCCGGCGGAGGCGTCGATGGTGATATCCGCGCCGCATTTCACCGCGGTTTCAAACTTGGACGCCGCCGTGTCCACCGCGATGATTTTTTTCGCCCGCGCCCAGCGCGCCACCATCAGCATGTGTATGCCGAGGCCGCCGCCCGCGCCGAACACCGCCACGGTGTCGTGCGGCGTGACACGCGCGCGGCGAATCACTTTCACCGGTGTCGCCAGCGCATCGCAGATCACGCCGGCCTCGGCGGGATTTTTACGCCAATCAATGCCCTCGGGGAATTTCACGAAACTCCTCGCGGGCAACTTGATGTACTCCGCGTAGCCGCCGTCGCATTCGCGCCCGACATAGCCCTTGAAGTTGTCGCACAACGTTTCGCGGTCGATGCGGCACCAGTGGCAATGGCCGCAGTTGAGATAAAAATACGCGGTCACGCCATCGCCCGCCTTCAATACACCCGCATCGACGCCCGCGCCCACCGCAACGATTTCCGCCGCGATCTCGTGACCGATGATGCGCGGATAATGATCGAGCTTTAAACGTCCGGCGCGCGCATGGTGAATGGTGAGGCCCGAGCCGCAGGCCAGCACGCGCGCCACCGCTTCGGCCGGCCCCGGCACGGGATCGGGCACGGCGCCAACAACAAAAGGTTGACCAGGACCTGTCAGCAATACCGCTTTCATGAATAGCCTCCGGGAAAAACCGCGCGAAACTATGCGGCGGTCAATATTTCAGATTGGCAAATGCCGCGATGGCATCGCTGACCTCGGGCCCAAGGCGCCTTACCGCTTCGGCGCACTGCGCCAGATCGTTGCCCTTGGCATGCTGCTCCAGTGCGCGCGCGAGATTCAATACAGATACCGCACCCATACTGGCGCTGGTCGATTTGAGCGAATGCGCCGCGCGCGACAGAGATGCCACATCACCCTTTTCAAGAGCCGCTTTCGCCTCGGCCAGCAATTTGGGTGAATCCTTGGCGTAGATATCGATCAACTGACGCACGACGGCCGCGTCATCGCCCAATGCCACCATAAGATTGGCTATCACGGCTTCATCGATCATGCGGGATATCCTAGACTTACTTGATGTGCCTTCATGGCGGACCCTGGATGGCTACTCGCTCATGAGCATTTTACGCGCCACGGCAAGTTCTTTTTTCTTGGCATCGTCGATTTTCGGATACTTGAGCTGAAGCCTCTCCATCCCATCGATAACGGCGTCCGACACTGCCAGCCGCGTGAACC
>VFLF01000756.1 GCA_009885185.1 Nitrosomonadales bacterium
ACGTGTACCCGTCCGGATTAGCCTTGGCAACGGTGGTGTTGGCCACCACCACCGGCAAGCGGTTCTCGATCACCACCGGCTGTTCCCAGTGGTCGGTGATTTTCACACCCATCAGCCGGGCGATGATGTCAGCCGTGCCGCCGGGTGTTACGCCGACGACGATGCGTATCGGCTTGGAGGGAAATTTCTGTTGTGCAGACGCGGCCCCGGGCATAGCCATGGGAAAAGCCCCTATGGCGGTTACTATCGCGATGACGAGCGCTCCTGTGGGCGCGGTATACATAGCTCCCCCGATCCACGCATGGATGAACGAAAGCATATACCGAATCCGTACACAAGCGTGCGGAGAAAACGCGCCCCTGTAGAATTATGTGGCGTTCGCTACCCTCACGGTTTTGTCATCGCCGCGGTAAAAGGCTCGTAGACAAAACTCCCCGGTATCGAAGGCAAGGGCTCTTCCGCGTCAAGCACGACGATAGCGCGGTGCTTCGTGGTCAAATGCAATCCGACCGCGTTTAGCCACACGGCGCGCGCGTCGAGCACGCCCAGTTCGCCCGAAGCGCCACGTCCAGCGCGATCCAACGTCAGCACGCGCTGCCCTTCACGCACCAGCGGCGCGCGTGCCGCGCCGTCAAACAGGTTGCGTGTCCACAACTGATACACCGGATGAAAACGCGCGCTCTGACTGCCGCCGCCGCCAATGTTTTTGTAGCCTTCGCTGGTGTAGACATCTGCCGAGTCTATCGAGTACATCGCGAGAAAGCGCGAAGGCGTTTGACCGATGGCCTTGAAGCGCTGGGTGGAGTGGATGCCCGGCACCGACAGCAGCTTTTTCAGATAGCCAGCATACCATTCGTGCCAAGCCGGTTCCTGCGCCGGATCGGTAAATACGTGGTCAACCATGTAGATCATCGCATCTCCTAATTGGCTTTGATGCCGGCTTCCTGTACGACACGCGTCCATTTCGCTATATCCGCGCGCAGGTAAGCATCGAATTCGGCAGGCGTGCTGCCCGCCGGGTCCATGCCTTGCCGAACTAACAACTCATTCACCTCGCGCGTGCGCAATGCCTTCAGCGTGTCGGCATTGAGGCGCGTGATAATCGCTTGAGGTGTGCCGGCGGGCGCAAGAAACCCCCACCAGCTCGGTGCGTCGTACCCCGGTACGCCGGATTCGGCCACGGTGGGGATGTCCGGCGCGGCGGTGCTGCGTTTCGCCGACGTGACCGCAATGGCACGGATGCGGCCCGCGCGTATCTGGTCGATGGAGCCGGGCAGCGAGGCGAACATCAGTTGCACTTCGCCTGCGATCAGCGCGGGCAGCGCCTGCGCCACGCCTTTGTACGGGATCAGCGTGATGTCAAAGCCACCCATGCGTTTTAATAATTCCGCCGCCAGGTGATTGATGCCGTTGACGCCGCCGGGGCCGTAGTTAAGCTGACCGGGCCGCGATTTGGCAAGGGCGATCAGGTCTTTGAGCGACTTCACCGGCAACGACATAGTCGCGGTAATCGCCACCGGCGCGGTGGACACCAAAGCGATGGCATTGAAGCCCGCCGCCGGTGCATACGGCAATTTTGGATTCAGCGCGGCGTTGACCGCGTGGGTGCTGCCGATGGACACCAGCGTGTAGCCGTCGGGCACAGCCTTCGCGGCCATTTCAGAGGCCAGTGAACTACCGGCGCCGGGGCGGTTATCGACAATGATTTGCTGGCCGAGCAACTCGCTCATGCGCGGGCCGAGCGTACGCGCGGCCACGTCCGCGCCGCCGCCCACGGGGAAGCCGACGAGCATGCGTATCGGCTTGGTTGGGTACGGTGTCTGCGCCAACGCGGCATTCACGCCCAGCAGCAGCACACACGCGAGCGTCACCTGACTCATGGCGCGATGGTCACCCGCGCGAACTTGCGTTTCCCGACCTGCAACACGTAGACGCCCGCCGCGAGCTTGTGTGTTTTGTCGCCGACTTTTTCGCCGTCGATTTTCACACCACCTTGTTCGATCATGCGTTGCGCCTCTGCGGTGCTGGGCGTTAGCGCCGCCTGCTTTAACACTTGCGTCATCGATAAACCCGGCGGCAATTGAATTTCCGGCATGTCATCCGGCACACCACCTTGCTTGAAGCGCGCCTCAAAATCGGCCAGCGCGGCATCCGCCGCCGCCGGGTCATGAAAGCGCGCGACGATTTCCTGCGCGAATTTCACTTTGATATCTCGCGGGTTGCCACCTTCCGTAACCATCTGTTTTTGTTGATTAATTTCAGCAATCGAGGCGAATGACAGCAACTCGATATAACGCCACATCAACTCATCCGACACGCTCATCAGCTTGCCGAAAATATCATTGGGCGCTTCGTTGATGCCGACATAGTTGCCCAGCGACTTGGACATTTTGTTCACGCCATCGAGGCCTTCGAGCAGCGGCATGGTGAGTATGCACTGCGGCGACTGGCCGTGATGTTTTTGCAGTTCGCGGCCCATCAGCAAATTAAATTTCTGATCAGTGCCGCCGAGTTCGAGGTCGGCTTTCAACGCCACCGAATCGTAGCCCTGCACCAGCGGATACATGAATTCGTGAATCGCAATCGGCTGGTTGCCTTTGTAGCGTTTGGAAAAATCGTCGCGTTCGAGCATGCGCGCTACCGTGTGTGTGGCGGCGAGTTTAATCATGTCCGCCGCGTTCATTTTGTCCATCCACGTCGAATTAAACACGACTTCAGTTTTGTCGCGGTCGAGTATCTTGAACACCTGC
>VFLF01000229.1 GCA_009885185.1 Nitrosomonadales bacterium
CTCGCCCCGGAAGCTTCGTCGCTACTGGCGGTGCAGAAAGTATCTATAACCGACATCGCTGCGCGTATGCCTGCCGGCGAATCCCTGATTAACTACTACGGCACCGGCGACGATCTATATGCCTTAGTGCTCATAGGTACGATGGTCAAAGGATTCAAGCTGGCGGCCAAAGGGCTGGATACCGAAGTGCGCGCGTTCCGGCAGGCGATTGAGCAGCGTGACCCTGCAGCAGCCGAGCGGGGGCGTGCGCTTTACGATCGTCTGATCCGTCCGCTGACCAATGAGCTAACTGGTAACAAACTCACTATCTCACCCCATGGTGTCTTGCATTACCTTCCCTTTGGAGCGCTGGCGGACGGTGACCAATATCTTCTGGATCGCTTTAAGTTGCGGCTGACCCCGAGCGCCGGCACGCTCACTTATATCAAAACGGATCAACCCACCAAGGTGGGTAAGTTGCTCGCCTTAGGCAATCCCGATCTCGGCAACCCGAGGTACGACCTTCCTAATGCGCAGGTGGAAGCTGTGAATGTTGCCGCATTGTTTCCAGCCTCCCGTGCTTTAGTCCGCACGGAAGCAAGCAAGACGGCGATCCGGGAGTTAGGCAATGGGTTCTCGATGCTGCACTTCGCCACGCATGGTAAATTTAATGCCGACGCTCCGCTCAGTTCTGGTTTGTACCTGGCCAAGGGGGACGAGCCCGATGGCGTGTTGACGGTCAGCGACCTTTATACGCTTCGCTTCGATACGGATCTTGTAACGCTATCGGCCTGTGAAACGGGACTGGGCAAGGTAGCCAATGGCGATGACGTGATTGGCCTGACACGCGGCTTTCTGTATGCCGGTGCGCGATCGATCGTTGCGAGCCTGTGGGAGGTCGATGATGCGGCTACGGAGCAGTTGATGATGAGTTTTTATCGAAACCTGCAAAACCACGATAAACGCGAAGCGCTGCGTCTCGCGCAAATCCAAACCCGTGTGAAGTACCCACACCCCATGTTCTGGGCTGCGTTTCAAATCATCGGGCGAGCTGATTGATGAATAAATGAATGAGCTGCACGCATTACGCTAGCAGGGAATGTGCGCTACAGTCTGCTAGCAGATACCAATATCGTGTTTGGCGATGACCATTACGTTGCTTGACCCCCTAGACTCTCAATTACAGAGGACGTGACTGACCTCTATGCGGCGATGGCGGCTAGTTCCGCTGCTGGCCGTCAGCCGAAATAGATATTACATCGGGTTAGCGGACGGCGGCAAAATCTGCCAAGTTTGCCGCGGGCAGCTTTGCGGCGTTATAGTGGGAGGCGGTTCACGGCCATCAGCGGTCGCTCAATCCTCAAAAACTCAGCACGTTTGAATGTCCGCTGTCCGTTTCCGTGACGAAAATCGACTATTGGCGTCAGTGACTGGTGTTGGGTGTGGAGCAGACATTCGAACGTGTTTGCGTGGAAAATAAGAATTTTCCTATTGAGCGGCTGCTTTCAAAACAAACGAAAGTCAGCAAACGACCCGAAGCCGTCATAGCGTCTACTCCGAAGCGGCCACTCAATGACCCAAGCTCAGCGACGACGGCCACGCGGCGCGCCGATTGCAATTGCGACCGCC
>VFLF01000135.1 GCA_009885185.1 Nitrosomonadales bacterium
AGTTCACGCACCCGGCGCAACGGGTGGTCGGCGGGAACATATTGATCCAACCCGCCCAGCGTGAACAACTCTTCTTGCATCACATCCGCTCCACGCATTTCGTTACTCCGTATTCTCGTTTGCCGCGCTCATCACATCGACAAGCGACAAACAAGAAAATTCAGAGAATTTCAACAAACCCCTAGGGGTTACGCTGAGGTTCTGTCTTCATCAAGTCGAAGTCTAAATTTTCGTCCACCGTGTGCATGCGAGTATACGATTGGGTTGCGTGTTGCTTCATTTGCGAAAAAAATGGCCGTTTGTGCTGAACCGTACTCGGGCTCGACAGGGTCGTGCAGATTGCATTCATCGTATTTCGATGGGTCGGCTAACACATCCGCGACCGTGATGCGTCCATGTTCGGCGAATATCAATACGTCATCGCCGATAAGGGTGTCGGCAATACGAGACGCAATCATTCTGTACGCGTGCTGTTCGTTCATGCCTTTTGCGACGAGGCGCTGGATTTCACTACGCACGTACTCACCACGGATGCTTTCTGCCTCAGGGGCAGAAACACGCTTTGCCTTATCCACCAGGTGCAGGTATTTCGTGGTTTCCTTTGGCGAGAGCGTACCTATGGCCGTGGTGCGCACGTATCCGCCCGCGACAATGAAAGGGGCAGGGCGGCGTTGCTCCATGCCGTCTTCGCAATGTGCGCCACCAGCAAAAAGCGGTTGCTGCGCCTCCATGACCTTACTGTCGAAGAGGGTTCGTGCTAGCAAGGTTCCCGAACGAGTTATAAAGATATGTCCGTACCCGTTCAGCCACAATCGACGGAAGAGAGCCTCGCAAAATCGTGGCACGTCCTCAGCATTCTCCACTGCGAACGCAGTGTGATGGCCTTTTGGACCGCTATACTCTGTTCCGTCGGGAAGGTAGATGTAGCTGCTCGAGCTGACGTACCCAACGTGCGCGGCTCTGGAAAATGCGTCGGGGAACAACTTCTCCATGAGTTGCCAGAGATCGTTCGGTTTCTCACATGCGTAGGCGGCGCGTGGACTAGGATCGTGGTCGAAGGTAATCACCGCCGGTACCCCCGCCTCAAAGCGCATTACTTCTGCGCCACGATGAACGGCGCCCAATTGCATACGATTTTTCAACGCAAGCGGTACACTCGTGCCGATGTAGGTATTTGTAGGTAATGCGTACTGGCATGGGCCACCATCATGCACGAGCCTTGCGTAATTGGCGAGCGTGGAATCGATGGTCGTAACGGTACAACCCTTCGGGATTTTCCCTCCGGATTCTTTGATAACACTGCCGTCGAAGAGACGGTAGCGTTTTACGAGAACATTTGTAGGATGACGCACAAGGTTAAAACGAACTGGTGGTGTGCCGTCTTCAGTGATGGATTGGGCATGGGCGGAAGTAGAACGTGCCGTGCTGATCCCGGGTGTACTGTTGTGGGCTACGTATTTCATTTTATTCTCATCCTTGAAACACTACGCATGGCGAGCACCCCCGCACTCAAGTTGTGTCATTAGAATTTGTGAAAAATCGTTTTTAGACTGAAACGTGTGCAACACGAAGCGGTGTTCGAGTAGAACCGCGCACCAACCCGAGTAATCGTTGCCTGACATGTCCATAATTTTAAATTTCGCCGCAACCGCTGGCGATGAAATCCCATAACGTCCACTCGCGGGCGTTCGCATCCGTCATTAAGGTGCACTCAAAGGTGGCCAACCCGAAGGCAGTTGGAGGCCCTTTTTGCCGAAAACTGCCACCAGTGCGGGTCTTTTCTG
This sequence comes from Nitrosomonadales bacterium, assembly GCA_009885185.1. The sequence goes on from VFLF01000135.1 coordinate 1,785, forward strand.
CTCCCTGTTGGCACGCGAAAGCAGTAATTCTGCCGCAAATCGTCGGAGAAGGCGGCGATTCGCGGCGGGCCCCACACTCGGTGCGCACGACGCGTAGCACGCCACTGTTGGTGCGTACTCGAGCGAAGACCAACGGTATAAATGTCATATATTGCCATTTTTTGTTATTTTCACTATGCTGAAAAGCTTAAGGAGGCACCCTATGCAAAGCATGAATATTTCCCTTCCCGAGCCACTGAAGCAGTTCGTCGATGGGCAGATTTCTGCTGGGCGCTACAGCAGCGCCAGCGAATATGTGCGCGAGTTGATCCGGGCTGACGAGAAGCGCAAGGCCGAAGAACAGCTTGAGGCGAAGCTCTTGGACGGGCTCAACAGTGCCGAGAGTGAGCTGACGCCGGCGGACTGGAGCGCGCTCCGCAAAGAGGCTTTGGACAGGCTCGAGGGCCGCAAGAAGTCGCGCTGATGTCGAAGGCTTACCAGCGCGCAGCCGCCAGGCGTGAGCGCTGTGTATCTGGCGGAGACCGCGGTAATGGACCGCCGAACGCTTTCTTGCGATCGTCGAAGCCCGTTTCAGTGATCTGGCCGAACAGCCCATGATCGGCGCCTCGCTAGTGTTGCGGCACCATGACGTGGCGGCAATGCGGTAGTGGCGAGTCAAGAATTTACAATCACCTGATTTTCTATCAGGCGCGTCCTGACGGAGCGTCCATCGTGCGTGTGCTGCACGCTGCGCGGGACTGGTGGAGCCGGTTCGGCTTACTCCCCTACTGTGCCTAAACTGTGTCGGCTGACCGCTGGATTGACCTTGATTTACCCTGATTGAAATCGGGATGGAAATTGGCAAGCGCAGGTAAGTATCTGTTTGCAAAAATAATTGAAATTTTCAAATAAAGCTGAAAATCCGTGTGTCGGTGGTTCAATGCCGCCCTTGCCACCAATTTGTTCCTGCGCGCAGTGCCTCCCATCAAGCCTTCTTGATCCGACGGCTCCAAGGTATGCCCATGTTCTGCGCCCGCGCTCGAACATTTCGCCCGCAAGACACACGCGTAAGCGGCTGAAAATTAAATGTAAACAACCCTTATCACGGGTAGAATCCTGCTCAGCGGGAGGATACAGTTCCGGTTCACCGTGCCGTTCGGCGCGGATGCATGGCCTGGCACAACACCACATGTCGTTACGGACAAATCAGGGTATAGCGTCGCGCACCCCGCCGGAAAGGCGGGACTTCGAAGTTCTGCGCGTGGACGAAATGGCGCTTATTCAGAGCGTCAGCGCCTATGGGCTGTTGGCAAATGCCGCAGCCGCGTTGCTGGTATCGGTCGCGCTGTGGCGAACGGCGGGCGCTACGCATGTGCTGATCTGGTTGGCGTGCATGATGGGGGCGATTGCCCTGCGTTATGTTTTGCACCGCGCCTACAGCCGCGCGCAGGACAGCCTCAAGGCGAATGCGAACTGGGGCCGTATCATCACC
>VFLF01000596.1 GCA_009885185.1 Nitrosomonadales bacterium
CCACATCGCCAGCGCCAGCAGCGCGCCGAACTGCGCGAGATCCAGCGGATTGACCAGCGGCACATACGGCAGCGGCGCAGGGTTGCCGTTGCTGGTGAAATTCGCCACCACGATCCAGCCCAGCAGGAAGACCGCTACCGGCAGCGCGCCAAGATACAAATACCCCCGGCGGTGCACGCTCACCGGCCACCCCAAGCGCTCGCCGCGCGCGGCAAACGCGGCAATCAGCGCGCCCGGCACCACGGCCCACGCGATCAGCGGCCACACCCGGCGGCCCTCGACGTAATGATCTATCTGCCAAGCGAATTCCCATGACGCCACTATCGCCAGCAGCCAAAAACCCGCCGCGTGATACCAGTCGAGCCACTTCGCGTTGTTAAACGCATCCGCCCGATGCAGGCGCAACACCGAGAGATGCACCGCGAACGCAATGACCCAGCCCGCGTAGCCGTGATACGCGAACGGATGGCGCACGTTGTCGCCGGCCATGCCCAGCAGCGTGCCCGCCATCAAGGGCAGCAGCACCAGCGCGGCGTAGCGCGCCGGCCCCCAATCAAGCCGCCGCCACAGGCTGGCGAACGCCGCGCAGGAACCGGCGAAGAAAATCAGATCGGCATTCCACGCCGCACGCGCGCTCACATGCCGTTCGATCTCCAGCGCGCCGCCGCCGAACCACCACAATGCGCCCCACACAAACAACATGCGCGTGAACAGCCGCTCGTTGTCACCGATGACATCGCGCCGCCGTTCGGCGTAATAATTGATGAACAGCGCGGCCACGGCCACCATCACGCAGCCGAGATAACTCGCGTTCAACACCGGCAGCAAGTGCTCCGATCCGGCGGCGTATTGGTGATACGCCAGAAACGATACGCCCGCCGCGAGCTGCAACAACATGCCGAACGCGCGCGCCAACAGACGATTCTGCCGCACGCCCACCCACACAATCGCCGCGCCCTCCACCGCCCACACCGCCGAAGTCCAGCGCCCGTCCAGCGCCAGCGGCACCGCCAGCGTGGCGAAGCCGACGCCCAGCGCGAGGAATGATTCCACCAGCAGTCGCAGCGAGTCGCGCTTTTTCGCATGGAGTATCGTGGCCAGTGTCAGATAAAACGCGGCCACCGCGAGCGCGCTGTAAGCCGCGCCAAACTCGATGTGTTTCACCATCGCCGCCTGCATGCCGAACGCTACCAGCGGCACGCCGAACACGATCGTGCCGTCAACATAGTGCGTGAGCTTCGGCGACTGGCGCAACGCAAATAGCACCGCAATCGCCACATACATCAGAAAAAACAGAATCTGGAACGGCTCCGTCGTGCCGAACAAATCAGGCCGGTAGCGCCCCGCGCCCCAGGCAAACCCGATCAGTGCAGTAAACAGGAAGCCGACCAGATTCAGTTCGCGCCACGCCTTGAACCACGCGATAAACAAAATGCCCGCGTTCAATACCGCATAAAAACTGAACAGCGCCACATGGCTGCCCGCACCGGTGGAGGCCAGTATCGGCGCCAGAAAACCGCCCGCAGCACCAGTGATGGCCAGCGCCTTGGAGTCCTGCACGATGGCCAGCAACGCCGAAAAAAACGCCATGCCCGCGAGCAATAAAAAAGCCAGCGTCGGCGGCAGCAGTTGATACAGCCGCAGCGCGGCGAACACCGTTAGATACAGTATGCCGATGCCGCCGCCTTGCAGCATCAGCGCATAGCCTTCACGCTTGTGGCGCAGCCGCCAGCCGAGCACCAGCAGCGCGATGCCGCCGGCCGCCACGCCCGCCAGCCGCAGCTCGATAGGCACAAAGCCGTGATCGGCGGCGTACTTGAGCAGGAACGACACGCCGATGAACAACACCATTATGCCCACGCGCACCAGCGTGTTGCCACCGAAGAAAAAATTCCATAGCGCCGAGGGTTCTTTCGGCGTTTGCGGCACGGGAGACTTCGGCGGTAGGCCCATCGGTTTGGACAGCGCGGGCGCGGGCGTGGTTAGCGGCCCCGGCGCGGCGGTAACGGATGGCGATACGCTTGCAGTGCCGGTAGTCTGCGCGACTGGAGGCGCAGGCACTTCCGGCGCCGGGGGCCACGCGACCGATGCAACCTCGGCAACCGCGCCACCCCGCTTGAGTGCATTCACCTCCTCGGTCAACGTGCCCACTACCGCTTCAAGCTTGGCAATGCGCGCATCCGCCGCACGGCTCTGCTTAAGCTTGCTGCCGATGATGCCGCCGAGTATGAGGCCCACGATGCCGCCAATAAACACGCCATCGCCGCGCCCGATACCGCCGATCACCGCGCCCACCAGCATGCCGACAAACCACATGACAATCTCCTCAGGTGATTGCTGTCTACTTGTCGTCGCCGCGCAATCCCGCAACGATCTGCTGCAAACCCTCCGGCGTGACATCCTGCGGCGCCACCGGCGCACCCACCCTCATGCCAATCTTGCCGAAGAGCCCCAGCCGGAACAAGCGCGTGAGAAACGATCCGCCCTGTCGTCCAAAAAAACTGTCCCACAAGCCGCACAAGGCTATCGGCACCACCGGCACCGGCGTGCGGTCGATGATGCGCTTGATGCCGCCGCGAAACGGATACATCTCGCCGGTGTCAGTGACACGCCCTTCGGGAAAAATGCAAATCAGATCGCCGGCTTCGAGGCCCTTGGCGATTTCATCGTAGGCGCGCTCCAGCATTGCGGGGTCTTCCTTCGCCGGCGCTATGGGTATCGAACGCGTCGCGCGGAATATAAAGTTCAGCACCGGTGTCTGGAACCACTTGTGATCCATCACGTAGCGCGTGGGCCGCCGGCACGCCGCCGCGATCACCAGCGCGTCGATAAACGTCGGATGATTCACCACCAGCATCGCCGCACCTTCCTCGGGAATGTTGTCCAAACCCTGCTTTTCCAGCCGATACACCGAGTGAATCAGCAGCCACACCAGAAAACGCATGAGAAATTCCGGCACCAGCGTGTAGATGTAAATCGCCACCAGCAGATTCAATAGGCCGGTGAGCAAAAACAACTGCGGTATGGTCATGCCGAAGCTCAAGCCCAGTATCGCCACGCCCGCCGCCGCTACCATGAACAAGGCGTTCATGATGTTGTTACCCGCGATCACGCGCGCCTGATGGCTGGGTTCGCTACGGCTTTGGATGAGCGCGTACATGGGCACGATGTAAAAGCCGCCGAAGACGCCGATCATCAACAGGTCAAACAACACGCGCCAACTGCCCGGCTGTTGCAAAAAGACCATGGCACCCAGCGCCACGCCGGGCGCGGCGGGCGAAGCAAAAAACAAATCCACCGCGAAAATCGTCAACCCGATGGAGCCAAACGGCACCAGGCCGATTTCAATCTTGTGGCCGGATAATTTTTCGCACAGCAATGAGCCCAGGCCGATGCCGACGCTGAACACCGCCAGCAGCAATGTCACCACATGCTCGCTGCCGCCGAGAACCTCTTTGGTGAAATTCGGGAACTGCGACAAAAACATCGCACCGTAAAACCAGAACCACGAAATGCCGAGAATCGATAAAAACACCGTGCGGTTAGTGCGTAAAAACTTCAGGTTCGCCCAGGTTTCAGTGATCGGATTCCAGTTGATTTTGAGTTCCGGCGACGGCGCGGGCGACAGCGGCACCGAGCGGCTGATGACATAACCCGCGATGGCGACAGCGATAGCCACCGCGGCCACCCACATCGCGCCGGCGGGCTTGATGCCGATCAGCACGCCACCCAGTATGGTGCCGAGCAGAATGGCGATGAACGTCCCTGCGTCGATCAGCCCATTGCCGCCGACAAGCTCATCTTTTTTCAGATGCTGCGGCAGATAGGCGTATTTGACCGGGCCAAACATGGTGGAGTGCATGCCCATCATGAACAGCGCCACCAGCAGCAGCGCGAGGTTCATCCAATAAAACCCCAGCGCCGCAAGCAACATGATGACGATCTCGAACACCTTCACCAGCCGTGTGATGCTCGCCTTTTCATATTTGTCCGCCAACTGCCCGGCTGTGGCCGAGAATAAAAAAAACGGCAGTATGAACAAGCCCGCGCACAGATTCACCAGCAGCCCTGAACTCATCGTCGTCATGCTCGCCGCCTGAAACGTGAGCATGATGACCAGCGCGTTCTTGTAGACATTGTCGTTGAACGCGCCCAAAAACTGCACGCCAAAAAACGGGGCGAAGCGGCGCTGATTCAGCAGGTCAAACTGGTTGGCTTGCGACATATCAGTGACTTTATTGTTTTCAAGTACATGTTTTTATTGGCACGTTATGCAGACCAACCGTGCGTTCAGCGGCTGGAATTATGTTCGCCGGTGCGGCCGCATTCTGCCCGCGCGCGACACCTGCACTAACGAGCAAACCCGTCACGATCACCGCAAGAATTGCAGTAACAAGTCGATGCCACATCGTTCTTATTCCCCGTCTCCATGCAGTGGCGAAACGATACACCAAATGCAAGTGATTCATGGCAGTTTCACCACATGACGTTGTGCCATCGCTTCGCTGCGTTCCACAAAGCGGATGACCGATTCCACCGTCACCGCCTGATAGCGCCCCGCCTGCATCTCCTCGTGCGAGTGATCGTTAAAATGCACATTGGCGGCGAACAATCGCGCGCCGATGCGCTCGAACGGCGCGATGCGAATTTCCGACGGTGCAAACTCACGCACGCGCAACCAGCGTTGCGCATCCGCGCGATTGCGCACTTCGCCGTGCTCGGCCATGGCGGCGGCGAGCTGCTCCAGCACCCACTGATTCGAATTCTGATGGCGCGTGACGAACGGATGTGCGATCAGGCTGTAGCTGCGCTCGTGCAGCGCCAGCGGCAGGGGTGTGGCCGCCAGTGCCAGCAAGCGCGCCTGCACCGCGGGCGTGGGTGTCACGATAATCGCCTCGAACGCATGCACGTCATCGAGAAAAAAGTTGCCCAAGCCCTCGTCGTAGAGCGCCGATTCGCCGGTGCCGCACTGGTTGAGCATATGCGTCAGGTGCCAGCGCCCCTTGGGATGATCGCGCAGCGCGAACGCCATATGCGAATAGCGCAAGCCGTGTTTGGACATATCGCGCCCGACGCGCCCAACCAGCGCCACTTCGGCGCCGCTGGCATCCAGCGCCTCGCGCGTGCGCAGCGCGAGTTGCAGCGCCTTTTGCACGGTAACAGCATCGGGTTGCATTTCCTGGCAAGAACGTCCGGCAAAGGCTGGCTCGCTGACGGCGAAAACCATCACTGTCATCGCAAGCCATAGTCGAATCGTACGCATGGTGTGCTCCTCGCTGCGCGCTTAACGGCTGTAACGCGATTGATGAATCAACAATTGCCCGATCTCATTCGGAATAAACGCAATCGCCTTGCCCGAAGCCACCAGCACATAGCCCACGCCGGTGGCCGAAGCCTGCACCGCGCTGCCCACCGCCAGCGCCGACGCCGTTGCGCCATCGACCAACAGCGTCACGGACTGCCCGCTTGCGTTGCCGGCATCCCGTACCACCACCGACACGCCGCGCGCGGATTGCTCGATGCCGGTAACAATCAGTTCGCCACTGGCGGCCAGCACG
>VFLF01000671.1 GCA_009885185.1 Nitrosomonadales bacterium
CGAGGGGCTGGCCACGGCGGACGATCTCGACACCACCTTGAAGCTCGGCCTCGGTTACCCGGAAGGCCCCATCGCGCTGCTCGAACGCACCGGCCTTGAGTACCACTGCCAGGTGACACAGGATTTGTTTGATGCCTACGGTGACGCGGCGTACGCGCCGGCGCGCCGCGCGCGGGTAGCCTATACGCGCGCGGTGACGCAGCGCGAAACCGAGGCCGCCGAACTGTTTCCGGTTGCGCCGAGCAATGGCGACTGAATCTCCAGTTCTCGTAGCGTGTGCTGTGCGCACGTCAACCGGGGCAGGCGCGCTTGCCGCCGGAATCAATCCTTTGCAATTCGTCACGAGGTTTTGTCGTGCGCATGGCGCACGCTACGAATGGCGCTAACGCTTCAAATAACGCCCTTGCGGACAGCCCTATAAATCATGTCTAACATCAACACCCAACAACCACTTGCGGGCATCAAGGTGCTCGACTTCAGCACGCTGCTGCCCGGCCCGCTCGCCACGCTGATCCTCGCCGAAGCCGGTGCCGAGGTCATCAAGATCGAACGCCCCGGACGCGGCGATGAAATGCGCTCCTATGAGCCGAAGTTCGGCGCCGACAGCGTGAACTTTGCGATGTTGAATCGCGGCAAAAAAAGCATCGCCATCGACTTGAAGGACGCGAAGGCGCGCGAGTCGTTGTTGCCGCTGATAAAAGAAACCGACATCGTGGTGGAGCAATTTCGCCCCGGCGTGATGGATCGTCTGGGCTTGGGCTACAAGGCGCTCTACGCGATTAACCCGCGCATTATTTATTGCGCGATCACGGGTTACGGTCAAACCGGCCCGCGCGCCGAGGTGGCCGCGCACGACCTTAACTACGTCGCCGAATCCGGCATGTTGTCGCTGGCGGCGGGCGAAGACGGCGCGCCCATCGTGCCGCCCGCGCTGATTGCCGACATCGGCGGCGGCACCTATCCGGCGGTGATTAATATTCTGCTCGCGCTGCGTGCGCGCGACAGCAGCGGCCAAGGCTGCAAGCTCGACATCGCGATGGGTGACAACCTGTTCACGTTTTTGTATTGGGCGATGGGCAACGGGCTGGCGGCGGGCGAGTGGCCCAAGCCGGGCGGCGAGCTGGTCACCGGCGGCAGCCCGCGCTTTTTTGTGTATCGCACGCAAGACGATAAATTTATCGCCGCCGCGCCGCTGGAGCAAAAGTTCTGGGAGAATTTTTGTGATGCGATTCAACTCGACGCCGCGTTTCGTGATGACGCCAAAGATGCCGTCGCCACCAAGCGTGCGGTGGCGCAACGCCTGCGCGAAAAAACCGCCGACGAGTGGCGCGCCATTTTCGCGGGCAAGGATTTGTGCAGTTGCGTGGTGGCGACGATGGAGGAAGCGTTGAATGACGCGCACTTCAAGGCGCGCGGTTTGTTTGACCGCACAGTATCGGCGGACGGCAAAACCGTGATCGCGCTGCCGGTGCCGGTGGCCGATGTGTTCCGCCATAAGCAAACCGGGGCAGGTTATCCCGCCTTGGGTGGTGATAACAAAATACTCAATAAGAACAAATAGTTACAATAAAATCATGCAAGCACTGATCGTCAACGAACACGGCCCGCTGGAAAAACTTTCTCTCGGCGCATTTCCCGATCCGCAACCCGGCAAGGGCGAAGTGCTGGTGGATGTCCACGCTGCCAGTGTGAATTTTCCTGACCTGCTGGTGATCGGCGGCACGTATCAGAATCTGCCGCCGCGTCCGTTTGTGCCGGGCAAGGATTTAGCCGGCGTGGTTGCCGCGGTGGGCGAGGGCGTCACGCGCGTGAAAGTGGGCGACCGCGTGTTGGCACAGATCGAGCACGGCGCGTTTGCCGAGCGCGCGGTGGTGCGCGAAGTGTTGTGCTTTGTGATGCCCGCGAGCATGCGCTTTGAAGACGGCGCGGCGATGGGGCTGGTGTACCTGACCGCGCACAACGCGATGGTCGAGCGCGCGCATATGAAGGCCGGCGAAACCGTGCTGGTCACGGGTGCGGCGGGCGGCGTGGGGCTGGCGTGCGTGCAGTTGGCCAAGGCGCTGGGCGCGACGGTCGTCGCGGCGGTCAGTTCAGACGACAAAGCGAAAATTGCGCGAGCGAGCGGCGCGAATCACATCGTGCGCACCGACGTGCCTGATTTGCGCGAGTCGTTTCGTAAGCAGGTGTTCGATGCGGTAGGCAAGCGCGGCATCGACTTGGTGCTGGAAAACGTCGGCGGCGATGTGTTCGATGCCAGCCTCAGAGTGATGGCATGGTGCGGGCGGCTGGTGATTATCGGCTTTGCCGGCGGGCGCATCCCTGAAGTGAAGGCGGGTTACCTGCTGGTGAAAAACATTTCGCTGATTGGTCTGCAAAGCAGCGACTACCGCGAGCGCACGCCGGAGGTGGTGCGCAAAGCCTATGAACAGTTGTTCGCCTTGTACGAGCAGGACAAGATCAAGCCGCACGTGATGGCGGCGTATCCGATGAAAGATTATCTGGCGGCGCTGCACGCGGTGAAGGATCGCAAGGTATTGGGCAAGGTTGTGATTACCATGCGGGTTTGACAGCGGTGGAAACGGGGCTTATAAATTGCAGCTTCATTAGCCACGGCGCAAACACACCACCACGTCATTCTGGCGAAAGCCAGAATCCAGTACGTATATCCATCCGCAGGATCAAATTTGATGCTGCGCATGCGTTACGACCTAGATTCTGGCTTTCGCCAGAATGACGGAGTGGAGTGAATCGCTTCGTGGGTAAGGGCAAACATTTTTGAATTTTTGTTAAGGAGAAAATCATGTACGGATGGCGCGGACGTATCGGTTTGCTGGTTCCCTCGATCAACACCACCATGGAAACCGAATTCTGGAAAATCGCGCCGCCGGGCGTGTCAGTGCATACCGCGCGCATAGCGGGCGGGCGTCACGGCACCCCGGAAACCCTGCGCGGCATGGAAGACGCGAGCAAGGCGGCGGCGCGCGACGTGGGCATGATCGAGCCGGATGTGGTGGTCTACGGCTGCACCAGCGGCAGCTTTTTTGAAGGCCCGACATGGAACAAAAAAATCTGCGAACAACTTACGGCGATCACCAAGGCGCCGACGGTCACGACCGCGGGCGGCATGGCGGCGTGTTTGCAGGCGGGCGGATTCAAAAAAGTGGATATCGTTACGCCGTATGTTGAAGTGACCAACGAGCGCTTGAAACACTTTTTGAAAGCGCACGGCATTGATGTCGTGAAGCTCGGCACCTTCGACATGCTCGACATGTTCGATCACGCCAAAATCACCCCGGATGAAATTTATCGAAAAGTGAAAGAACTTACCTCGCCTAAATCTGAAGCGGTGTTCGTCGCCTGCACCCAGTTGCGTGCGCTCGAAGTGCTCGATCAACTTGAGCGCGATCTGGGCAAGCCGGTGTATTCGGCGGTGCAGGCGTCGGCGTGGCAGGCGTACGAGGCGATGGGCGTCGATCCGCAGATCATGAATTGCGGCAGCCTGTTGCGTAAATTGTCGGAGCCGGGGTCGTCGAAGAAGGCGGTTAAGAAGTTGCGGTCGGCGTAGAGTCATCGCGTAGAGAAGCGGCATCCTGCTACTAATCTAGTCCCCTCCCCCGCCCGGGCGAGGGAGGGCTAGGGTGGGGGTAGGGGCGGCACAATTGACCCCATTCCCACCCTGGCTTTCTGCTCCGCTTCAAGTGTTCCCTTGCCCTTGAAGGCATAGGTATTTACACATCTTTTCATGGCCCGTGCCGGTTTGGGAAGACAAATTGTGCATATTGTTTGAGTTGATCGA
>VFLF01000604.1 GCA_009885185.1 Nitrosomonadales bacterium
CGGACTCAGCGGCTTCTTTGTTGATGGCAGGCGGAATCTGAACCAGCCGCACTGCATTGCAAATTTCTTCAAGCTCGCGCGCCACCACGCCGCGCCGGATGCGTTTTTCCGCGTCCGGCAAATGCGCCACGCGCGCCGCGATCTGGCCTGCCGTGAACGATTCCACGATGGCGAGCGTGCCGTTACATAGCTCCAGCTCGGCCAGCACCACGCCTTCCAGCGTTTTATCGTCCTCGGCGAGTATGAAATTGCCGAAACGCTTGCGCACCTCCGCTTCAACCGGCGCGAGTTTCTTGCGTATGTCTTCCCTATCCGCGCCGCGCACGGTGAGTTTGGTTTCGAGTTGGGGATAGTGCGCGCGAAAACCGAGCTTGACGCTGCCGTCGGGCGCCAGCGCTTCCACGCCCGCGAGCAGCGTGTCGGCGTGCGACTCGCCGATGCCGTAGGAGTGAAAACGCTTTAAAAACACCACGGTCTGCTTGCCGGCCTTCGCCAGCAGACGCGGCACGATTTGTTCTTCGAGCATTCGGCGCAATTCGCGCGGCACGCCGGGCGTGAAATAAAAACGCGCGCGACCGATGGTGACCGCAAAGCCGCACGCCGTGCCGACGGGGTTATCTAGCACTTCCGCACCCGCCGGCAGCATCGCCTGCTTGATATTGTTGGGGGGCATCACGCGGCTGCGCTTGGTAAAATAGGCTTCCATCGTCGCCAGCCAATCGCTGTTCAGCGCGAGCTCCACCCCCGCCGCCTTGGCCGCGATTTCCTGCGACAAGTCGTCCACGGTCGGGCCAAGCCCGCCATTGACGATTACCGCATCAGCGCGTTCGCCCGCACGCTGAAACGCCGCCAGCAGCGTTACACGGTCATCTCCCACGGTGGTTTCCTGCGTCACCGACAGCCCAAAGTCTTCGAGCTTTTGCGTGATGTAGCTGAAATTGGTGTTGACGATTTTGCCGGTGAGCACTTCATCGCCGGTGCAGATGACTTCAATATGCATGATGATCCGGTGGGTAGATAAACTGCCGTGAAAGAGGCGCGATCTCTCGCGCCTCGCAATTCATACGCAATCAGCGCAGCTTGTGTCCGCATCCTCCGCAGAACACGTCGGCGCTGGTAATCGCGAAATTGCACTTTGGACAGGTTGACGCAGGTGCAATCGCCGGCGCGGGGGGCGGCGGCGCAACGGCGGTGGGGGCTGGCGGCGCGGCCGCCGGCGCAACGGGCTGCGCTTGTGTTTTCTCGCGCACACGCTCCTGCGCTTCACGCGCCTTGCGCTGGAGGTTTTCCATTTGCCCTTTCAGTGCTTCTTCGGATGCCGAGAAATCGATGCCTTTGATCACGTCGAGGTAAATCAGGCAATAGCCTTGGACCATCATCAGAAACGGCACGATGAGCACCACCGCGAATACGATCGCGAACCCTATCCCGCCAGCGATCAGGTATCCGCCACCGCCCGCACCGCCCATCATGCGTCCCATCCCTCCCATGCCACCCAAGCCGCCCAAACCACCCAGGCCGCTGCCCACGCCCGGCAGTATGCCCGCTGACAACGCGCCGACAACGGCCGACGCGGAGAACACCAGGCTCGCGATGATGCCGGCGACAAAGAAACACAACAGCATCAGCAAAACCACCTGCACCACCACCTGAACCAGCCGCTGATGGGCTATCGCCGTGAGCTTCGATACCACCTGCATGGCGCTATCGCCGCTCCATACCGACGGGAAAGCGAGCGGCATCACGACAAAGTACATCGCCGCCAGAAACATCGCCGTGGTAAACGTGGCCACGGGCACGACCACGGCATAAAGCACGGGGCCGGCGACGGGTATTTTGCAGATAAACAGTAGCGCCGCGAGCACGATGGCGAACACGATGAACACCACCAGTGCCAGCAGCATGACGGCGATCCAGCGATGCGTCGACATCAGCGACACCATCAGCGCGTCGGCCATTGACAATGGCGCCGCGCCCTTGGCGTCGTTCATCAGCATGAATCCTACGGCGCTGATGCCGTAAATACCCACCAGATAGGCAAACAGGGTACCGATCAGCGTCAGCGCCGCGCTGCCGGTTTGGCCCGCCACGAACAAGACCAACCCGAATACCAAAGCAGTGCTCACCAGCACCAGCGCGGTCAATATCACCGCGCGCACATTCTTGACGGCTTGCAATGCCCCCAATAGAGACGAGATATTCGGCATCGACGCTGCTGATGATTCATTGGCCATGGCGTTCTCCCCTGTTTAATAGTCCCGTCGCGCGCGCCGGTTAGTCGGAACGCTGCTGATTGCGGTTGGCTTCACGCTCGCGCAGTTGCCGGCAAAATGGTTCGTTTTGATTCTCCGGCTTGCGGCACTCGCGGCTTTCACATAAATCGCGGCTGACGAAATTGGTGCGCGTCGAACAAATTTCTTTCACCGTGCGTGCCGCCGCTTGCGCGACAACGGGAGGCGGCGTGACAACCGGTGCGGGCTGCGCCGGTGCCGGCGCTGGCGGCGGCACCGCCGCCACAGCCGCAACCGCGCGTTGCCGTTCTTCGGCCTGCCGGCGTTCCGCCTCCTGCTGCGCACGCGCCTGTGCTTCGCGCCGCCGCGTTTCTTCAGCTCTGGCGCGCGAGTCGCGTTCTGCTTTTTCGCGCGCAACGCGCACCGCATCCGCATCGGCCGAGGCCACCGGCGCGACAGGCGCCGGCGGCGCTGCCGCAACCGCCGCCTTGGGCGTGGGACTGTCGACGGCTTTTGCGGCGGGTGGAATGGGGGACGGCGCGACCGGTGCCGTGGTGTCGATGGCGACTGCCGGCTTGGGCGGCGCGACGGATGCGGTCGGCGCGGTGGGCACGGTGGGTACTATGGGCGCGGTGGTTAGGTTAGGCTCGCTCGGCGCGGAAACGGCGGGCGCCTTGGGCTGCGCGTCAGGCGACGGCGACTTCTGCTGACTCCACCACCACCATCCGCCCACAGCCAACCAAGCGGCGCCGAAAAAACCGATCACGATCCAGCCCAGCGTATTGGCGGAACGCGATGGTTGTATGTTCAATGGTTCGGGCGCGGGTGCGGCAGACGGACGCGTCGGCTGTGCTATGGGTGCTCGTGCTGGTGCTGGTGCTGGTGCTGGTGCTGGTGCCGGCGCTGGCTGTGCAACGATGCCGATTGCCGCACCGCAACCCACGCAGAATTTCGCGCCGATGCGGTTACCATGGCCGCAAGCGACGCAGGCGACGGTCGCCGGCGCCTGCGGCTGTATTGCGGCTAACGGCGTTCCGCAGCCTTTGCAAAAACGCACATCGTCAGTATTTACGGTAGCGCAAACTGTGCAATGCTTGGCCATGTTTCCTCTCAGTACTGTCCGCGACAGGCGACGGTCAAAGCAGCTCAACCCTTCAATGAACGGTATCGTAATTCCGCGCACCACGCAATCGCAGCGGCATCTTTACGCGCATCACCACGGCCAGCAAGAACGCAATTGCAAACAGCGTTCAACTGAACAGCGAGCCGAGCAGACTGCCGATGCCGTCGGTCACCAGATCGACGATACCTTCGCCGGCAGACGAAGCAACCTCGCCCGCCGCATCCAGCGCACCACCACTCACTGCCTCCACGGCGCCGTCGCCGAGGCTCCCCACGATGCCGGAAGCCGCGTCGCCCAAACCAGACGATGCCATATCGCCAAACACGCTGGCAGCATCTCCCCCGCCGCCGAACAACGCATCGGTTGCGCTGGGTAATGCACCGGTCACTGCACCGCCCACGCCTTCGGCTGTACTCGACGCGAGGCTGGTCAGCGCATCGCCCGAAACCGCCGATGCGCCCGCGCTCGACAATGCGTCAGTGCCGAACAAGGCCGACGTGGCATCGGGCAGCGCCACACTGGTCGCGCCGCCGGCATCTGCGAAAGCACCGTGCGTTACCGCGGCGCCGGCCGCGCCCACGGGCACGACACGCCCCGTGCCCGACACGCCGCGCATCGCCGCGCGCCCCAGCGCATACAGAATATCCGCGCCGAGATCGGCGCGATCATAAGCGCTCCACTGATCACCAGCCGCACGGCCGGTGTTACGGCGATCCCCCACGCTCACCACGGGCCGGCGTTGCCGCTCCTGCAAATAATGGTCGATGGCTTTTTTGGCTGCATCGCGATCAAACACCGACACCGGCGCGCGGCAATACTCACACGCATCCACCTTGCCGATATTCACCGCCGCGCCGCAGCCCGAGCACCGAATCTGCTCGACCTTGGCGGCGAGCTTGGCGCGCTCGGCCTTGGTCAGCTCGCGCACAAACTGCTTCTCGGCCAGAAAATTGTAAAAGGTAGTCATGCGCCCATGCCCCTTGCGGCAGGCCTGATACGCAAAGCGCGTGCCCTTTACCTGATCGTTGGTGAGCTTCATGCCGTCGCCGCAAGTAACGCAACGCAAGCCTTCGTTGAATTTGGTCGCGGCGCTGGTGGCCGTGCCGCCGCGCTGATGGATCAACTGAAACAATGCCACCGTGCCGTCAGGCGACAACGACATGCTTTCAAATTGATCGAACCAGATGGCGTTGCAATCCATGCAGACGTCGATCTCGACCGTGGAGCCGTAGTGCGCCGGCAGCATGTAGGCCGTCATTTTCGAGCTGCAATTGCTGCAATGTTTGTCGGACGTTTTGCCTTCCAGCGGCGGAAATTGGGAAGCAGACATGATGTGCTCGCGTGGTCGTGACTGTTTTTACGGATTATTTTTCAGCGTAATACCGCCCGATCAATTCCACTTCATTCTTCGATCCGAGGATCACGCCCTGACGCTGATGCAGTTTGGCGGGCTGCACCTCCATGATGCGCTGCGTGCCGTTGATGGCGGCACCGCCGGCTTGTTCGACAATAAACGACATCGGGTTCGCTTCGTAGAGCAGGCGCAAGCGGCCTTCGACGTGTTTGGCGTCCGCCGGGTACATGAACACGCCGCCGCGCGACAAGATGCGATACACGTCCGCCACCATCGACGCCACCCAGCGCATGTTGAAATCTTTTCCGCGCGGGCCGGCTTTGCCGGCGAGACATTCGTCGATGTAACGTTTGACCGGCGCGGGCCAGTTGCGCATGTTCGACATGTTGATGGCGAACTCCTGCGTGTCTTCGGGGATTTCAATTTTCGGGTGTGTCATCACCCAACTGCCGAGATCACGGTCGAGCGTGAAACCCGCGACCCCGTTACCCACCGTCAGCACCAGCATGGTGGACGGGCCGTAGACCGCGAAGCCCGCCGCCACTTGTTTCGTGCCGGGCTGCAAAAACGCTTTTTCGTCGGGATCGGTCACGCCTTCGGGACAGCGCAGCACCGAGAAGATGGTGCCCACCGACACATTGACATCGATGTTCGACGAGCCATCGAGCGGATCGTACGTCAGCAAAAA